>JAJAYX010000382.1 GCA_026785985.1 Rudanella sp.
ATATAAGGAAGCTCTTGAAAAGTTGCTAAATTTTAATGAAAAAAACATTGTATGGAATGTAAATTACACATTCTGTAGTATTGGCTATATAATGTCAAGGGTGATCGAAAATTATATTTTTTGCCCTGAAGCACCAAGTATATTGCTAATACCAAGGGTACTTATAAGAAGTATAATACAAATTGTAAATGAAAAAACAAAAGCCAATCTACCTCAAATTCTTAGTGATGAAATTTTGGAGAAATCATTCCTCAGTAAAATTAAAGCTGCACTCCTACTTCAATCATTGACTCCTTATTTATTTACAAAAGATAAGAGTAGGCACGGAGTAGTTACAAATTTGGCAAATAAATTCATCCCTCTTGTGAAAGAGTTCATCAAAATTGGTTTTGAATCTTTCGTAATCTTGCAAATTGTCCACATTTGGAACGACGACCTTAGCGCACTTTCAAATAGCTTAGATGTAGATGAACAGATTGTGTCAGAAAACAAAGCGGTGAGTGATTTTTTCTCAACTTTTAAATTGCTTGAACTCCTCCTCAAACTTCTCCTTGCAAAAAAGCAATACCACACTGCTTACAATTATTTTCAGCAGGAGGAGTGGCAATTAAAAAACCGGTTCAAGCCGCTGTATTATGCCACATTGCATTTTTTGCAGGACGAACACCCAACTGATTATCTCCGCATGGGGCCGGAACTCCGTGAGACTGTGGATGATGTGCTGGCTGAGGTCGCGCAAATGGCTATCGACTACGCTTAAAACGTCAACTCCCGAATCTTGTCCATATACGAGCGACTGACCCGCACTACGTCGTCATTTTGTAGGATTACGTCGTAGCTGGATGGGTATTTTTGAATCTCGCGGACGTAGTGCAGGTTGATGATGTCGGAGCGGTGAACCCGGATGAACTGGCGGGGGTCGAGTTTGGCTTCTAAGGCACTGATGCCGTAGTTGCTCAGGTGGTGGGTTTTGGCCGTCACGAGCGCCGCGTAGTCGCCCTCGGCTTCGATGCGGAGAATCTCGGAAACGGCCACTGTGATGAGCCGGTTGCCGGTTTGCACCAGGATCTTTTCGGGGTAGCTGTTGGTGGCCGTGGTCATCAGGCTCTCGGCGAGGGGCTGAATCTTTTGCAGGTTGGTGGTTCGGGGGTCCGTCACCCGCGCAACGGCCTGGGCAAAACGGTCGCGGGCGTAGGGTTTGAGCAGGTAGTCAACCGCGTGAACTTCAAAGGCTTGCAGGGCATATTGGTCGTATGCAGTTGAGAAAATGATCTGGGGAATCTCGTCTAAATGCCCCAACACCTCGAATCCCGACAGGCCCGGCATTTGAATATCTAAGAAAATCAGGTCGGGGCGAAACTCGTTAATGAGCCGCACGGCATCTACGCCATTGTTGGCTTCGCCCACCACAATCAGTGCGGGGTAATGTTCCAGGTACTGCCGAATGAGCAGCCGGCCAGCCGCTTCGTCGTCGATGATAATTACTTTCTGCATAATCGTGTACGTCAAGCTGGGATCTCAAAATAAACTGTCACTCCATGCGGCTCATTTGCCTTGATTAGCAAGTCATTACCATACATCTTTTCCAGACGCAGGCGGGTGTTAGCCAGGCCAACGCCGTGCGATTCTATGCCCAAAACCTTAACTGGTTTTCCGTTCATGCCCGCGCCCGTGTCGGCCACCATAACGTGTAATTGCCCGTTTTGCTGCCTGATTTTTATGCGCACCTCACCCCCCTCGATCAATGGAGCAATGCCGTGCCGCACCGCATTTTCGACTAAAGGTTGCAGCAACATGGGCGGGATTTTGGCATCGAGAACAGCATCGGGAACCTCGAAAACCACCCGGAGCCTGTCGCCAAAGCGGGCCTTTTCGAGGTCGAGGTATTTTTGGAGAAAGGCCACCTCGTCGCGCACCGTTACGAAGTCGGTTTTGGAGGCTTGCAGTTGGTAGCGAAACAGGTCGGCAAGGTCGGCGAGGAGTTCGCGGGTGTGTTCGAGTTCGGGGGGAACGGTGGCACTGATGGTGTTGAACACGTTATACAGAAAATGGGGATTCAACTGGGCTTTCAGGGCTGTGAGTTCGCTTTTCACGGCCAGTTCGCGGAGTTCGGCCTCCTGAATACGCTGCCGCTGGTAGTCGCGGTAGTAGGCATAGGTGTGGTAAATCCCGAATTGCACGAGGTAAAAAAGCCCGCCAATGTAAGTATCCCAAATGCTGCCATCGCCCCGAAGCCGCCCAATGCTGATGAAGTCGGAAATGAAATAGTAAACGCTCTGCCAGACGACGATAAACAAGGGAAGTAAAAGCACATGCAACAGCACCCGCCGGGTTAGCGAATGCTGCCGTAATCGTTTGAATAACAGATACCAGACGGGAGCTGTAACCAGAAGTTTCAGGCCATAATCCAGAAAAATACGCGGAATTTCCTCTACAAACTCGTTACCCAACGACTGTTTAGACCAGGCTCGTTGGCTAATTGATAACGCACCGTCATAAAGCAAGGCTGAGATAAAATACATTCCCAGCACCAAGGCCAGTTGGCGATAAGTGATTCCCCAGAAAGCGATTCGGTTTAGATTTGGCATTTTTCTGTTATCCTCAGTCTGTGTTCGTACAGACCGAGGATACGATAAATCACTACTCGAATAGACTTGGTTTTTCTTTGCGCATGAATGCAGCAACAATCAGGGCAATGATCACGCTGCCAATCAGGGCACTAATCAAGCCAATGCCAAGGAGCATTCCGGGCGTTTGAAACCGCTCCATCATCTCCATTTGCTGGTCAATTTGCTCGTCGGAAAACGAACCCTGTTTCTCTAGTGCTTCGCGGGTTTTTTCAGCCATATTTGCCATCACGTTCGTGTCGATTATGGTCATGTAGAACCACGAAAAGGCAACGGACAGTAAACCTGAAATCAGGCCCGTTACCGTCCCCACCGTTGTGCCTTCGCCAAAACTCATATACCCACCATTCAGCGTTCTGAACTCGCGCATGGCCAGCACTAAACCGCCAATACTGATGACAATTGAAAGAATACTCGTCCAGGATTGACCTATGTTCCCGGTCAGGAAAAGGAAGAGCGAATAAACAATGCTAAAAAGACCCAGAAAAATGCCCCATTTAATGGCGACGCGGTAGGTAGAAGCTTGTTCATTCATGTCGGTTTGATTTTGATTGTTTAGTACTGATCTGTTTTCCAACAAACATACACATTCTTCCAACCACCCCTATCCTCAATCCATGTTCTTACCAACCGTTTTTTTACCTGACACAAACCTACTTCTCCTCTATTTCTGCCCCATCTCCTTTCCGACGAACCGACAAATACGTCGCCGAATGGTACATGCCATGAGTTCACCGACCATTTTGCGCACTCACCGATTGCGGCTGGCTCACCGCCCGGCATCGCCCTAGCTTTGACCTATCAAAACGCCAAAATCATGCGACGTCTCTCCATCCTGTTCCTTTTCGTGCTATCCGCACCCCTTTTTGCTCAAACCGCCACCCTAAGTGGCACCGTAATCGATGCCCGACAGCAAGCGGTTTCGTTCGCCACGGTCGCGCTTCTGAGCAGCAGCGATTCGACTCTCGCCAAAGCCGCCGTGGCCGATGCGTCGGGGGTTTATTCAGTCGTAGGTGTTCGAGCGGGGAATTACCGGCTTAGGGTGTCGGGGGTTGGTTTTACCAACTCGATTTCAGAGGTGGTGGCTGTGGCTAACGGGCAAACCATAACAATGCCGATTATCATCCTTGCTGATGCATCTCAATCGCTGAAAGCCGTGACCATTACAGCCCGCAAACCACTCATCGACGTGCAGCCTGACAAACTCGTGTTGAACGTGGAGGGGAGCCTGACTTCGGCGGGGAGTTCGGCCCTGGAAGTCCTGCAAAAAGCACCGGGTGTGCTGCTCGATCCGAACGATAACATTATGCTACAGGGTAAAAATGGCGTTCGGGTATTTATCGACGGGAAGCCCTCTCCTCTCAGTCCCAGTGATTTAAGCGCGTATTTACGAACGTTGCAAGCATCTGACATTGAAGCCGTTGAGATTATTACTCAACCCTCGGCCCGCTACGATGCCCAGGGAAACGCCGGGATTATTAACATCCGACTTAAAAAGAACAAAAACTTTGGCACCAACGGCACGGCCACACTGGGCTTTGCCCAGGGGAAATACTACCCGAAATTCAACAGTTCCATCACGCTGAATAATCGTACCAAAAAAGCGAACCTGTTCATGAACTACAGCCACCGCAACGCCCGCGACTGGTCGTTCGTCAACTTCTACCGGCGGCAATCGGGCGCGGACGGCTATCTCCAATTTTTCGATCAGAAAAGCGAAAGCCGGTCGCGCTCGCTGAACCACAATGCCCGCGCCGGGGCTGACTTTTTCCTGAACCGCAAAAGCACAGTAGGGATCTTACTGGACGGAACTCTGCGCGATGCTACCAGTGCTACGCTGGGTCGCACGCCCATTGGTATCCTGGGTATGTCCCCTACCAGTCTGCTGGTAGCGGACAACCTCAACACCAGCCAACGGGCCAATGGCAATGCCAACCTGAATTATCGCTTTGCTGACACCACTGGCCACGAACTGAGCGTGGATGCCGACCTGGGGCAACACCATTCTAACAATAATGCTTTCCAGCCCAACCAGTACTTAAACCCCGTGACCAACCAACTGCTGCTCGAACGCAACTACCGGATGCTAACCGAGACGAATATTTCGCTCCGCACGCTGAAGGCTGATTATAGCCAAAAACTGGCCGGGGGCAAACTCAGCGCAGGGTTCAAGTTCTCGTCGGTGAAAACTGATAACGGGTTCAATTTTTACGACATAATCGACAATAGCGACCGCCTGAATACCAACCGCTCGAATCAGTTTGTTTATACCGAAAATGTGAACGCAGTCTACGGTTCGTTTGAGAAACAGCGCGGCAAATGGAACGCTCAACTTGGCCTTCGACTGGAAGATACCCGCTCAAACGGGCAACTGACCAGCGCCACCAAACAGGCCGACCAAACCGTGAGCCGCCACTATCTTAACCTGTTTCCGAGTGCGGGTCTGACCTACTCGCCCAACCAGAATAACCGCTGGAATGCCACGTTCAGCCGCCGAATCGACCGGCCTTCGTACCAAAGTCTGAACCCGTTCGAGTGGAAAACCGACGAGTTGACTTACCAGAAAGGCAACGCTTTTTTGCGACCCCAATACACCAGTACGGTTCAGGTGTCGCACACCTACAAATACAAACTGACCACCTCCCTCAGTTACAGCGATACCCAGGATTATTTCACCGAAATCACCGATACCACGAAACTCAGCAGCGATGGTCGCCCACAGAATTTCATCACCACGCTAAACCTCGCCAACCAACGGGTTTTGTCGCTCAACGTCAGCTACCCGTTCAGTATCGCCAAATGGTGGAACGTCTATAGCAACGTTAGCGCGTATCGCTCCACCAACCGGGCTAACTTCGGCGCGGGCCGCACCATTGGTCTGACAGCCAACGTGTTGAGCCTATACATGCAGCATACGATCACCTTGCCGCACAAGTGGAATCTGGAACTTTCGGGCTATTACACCTCGCCCTCGATTTGGGGCGGCACCTTCAAAAACCGCCGGTATTGGGGTACCAATGTGGGTGTGCAACGCAAAATACTGAATGACCGGGGTAGTCTCGTCCTGACAGTAACCGACCCCTTCAACCGGCAACAGTGGCGGGGCATCAGCCAGTTTGGGGGCCTCTACATGGATGCCAGCGGGGGCTACGAGAGTCGGCAAATCCGGGTGAATTTCACCTATGCCTTTGGCAGCAGCCAAGTGAAAGCCGCCCGACAACGCAAAACGGGCCTGGAAGACGAGAAAGGAAGGTTGTGAAGCTGCTTACTGCACCCGTACCACCCGCTCCACCGACACCGGCTGCCCCGTTGCGGTGATGCCCTGTACCGTTACGCGGAGTGTTCGGACCATGTCGGAGAGGGGGAATTTGAGCGTTACCTGCCCCTGGGCATCGGTTTGGAGTTGGGGTTGCCACAACAACACGTCGCGCCGGTCGATGCGGTCTCCGGGGTATGCATTGTGAGCGGGGAAGGTGAACTGGCGGGGCAGTGGATAGCCAGTCACCGACAATTGTTTGCCGCCGGGGTTGAGTTGATCGGGTTTCCATTTCCGAGTAAAAAACGCAATCACACCCGCCCCACCGCGTGCGCCGTAGATAGTGGCCCCGCTATTTTTCACAACTTCAATGCGTTCTATCTCAGCCGGGTTGGTTGCCATCAGTAACTCCTGGTCAACATACTGACCATCCTGCAGAAACAGCGGGTCCAGTCGGGCGAAGCACTCGAATCCATGGCCCATTTGTTGCCTACTCCAAGCGGACCGGTGGGCGAATCGAGCCGGACAGTAGCTCTGGCTGGCTTAAAATCTGCCCCCATCACTTGTATTGTTAGTCGGGCGGTGTCGGTCAGGGTAAGGGCATCCATCTGGAAACGCCCCTGCTCATCGGTGGCTGCCGAGCGGGCAAACGAATCAGCCGTACCCACAAACGAAAGCAGGACTTTGGCATTGGGCAGGGGCTTGCCTTTGGTATCAACGGTGCGTCCTCGCAGCACAATACCCACGCTCGTATCGGCAGAAACGGGCTGCTGTGTCAATAACAATCCTTTGTTAATCAGTCCTTTGTTCGCCAAATGCATTTGAAGCGACACGCCCACCGAATCGGCAGGAAGCTGGTCGGCATCGGTGATGGAAGCGGACAAAAATGCCTGAATAGGGTCGCCGGTATCATCCTGAAGCCTAAACTGGAGTGCCACTGTTTCGCGGGGTGTGAAATGGGGTTTATCGGCGGTTACGGTCAATCGTACCGGCTCACCTGGTAACGACGATGCCGATACTAACCGCTCGGCTTTGGGTTTGCCCTGCCCATCGAACAACGTCAGCCGCGTTAGGCCCACCGGGATGTTGAACGCCGGAATCATTACCCGCGCCCGGCCATCGAGAAGCTTGATTTTGGCCTGCCCTACAAACCGCTCCCGACTTTGTATAGTCAGATAAACGGGTTGGTCTCGCGTCGGCCCCAATGCCCGAATGATCACCGCAATGCCCGTGGTATCGCTGGTTGCGTCGAGCGAAAACTCCTCTGGTTCGGGCTGTTTCGTCCCGGCGAGTTGCGCTACCGCCGTTGGCGCGTTCGTTTTTTCCTGCTTTCCGTTCAATGGCTCACTGCTCAGGCCGTTGCTTACCAGAATCGTCTTTTCAAACGCGGGCCGACGCGCTGTTCGTCCGGCTTCGGTGTAAGCCCGGAGTGAATAGGCATCCGTTTGGAGCGAATCAGGGAGTTGGAAAACGCCCTCGGCCCGTCCGTTTTTCACCGGCACCCATTGGTGATGCAGCGTCTGTCCCGAAGGCCCAATCCAGTCGAGGTGCAGGGCCTCGTTCACGTCGGCATAGCGGTTCGGGAGGAGGCCAAAGGTAGTCGAATTCAGCATGTAGGCACTGAACCAGAGGTTGTCGCCCGTGGTATAGAATGCTTTATCAGTATGCAGATACACCGTTGGCAATAGGGTTTTCTGGTACTGTTTCCAGTCGCGTTTCAGGGAATCTAAGCGGGCATCGGGCGGTAAAATGGTGCCTTCGGTGCCGGTTTGGGGTTGGGCCGTGGTTGCATCGGGTCGCCAGTCGGCGGGGAGCAGATTGGCCAGCCGGTCTTTGCTAAGGTAGCCCCTGATTTCCATGCCGTTTGGACTCGATACCCAGCCATCGGTCGTTACCAACGCCGATTTATGGGGCAACACCAGCATCGAGTAGGCAAAAGGCATATCGCGGTAGGGCGAGTTGCGGGCGTTCACGCGGGGTATAAAAAATCTCCAGCGGCCCATCCAGCAGCATCAGGCGTTCGGCGGGTAACTCGCCCGACCTGAAAATACTGTCCATCTGGGCGGTGAGCGGGCGGTCTCCTTCAAAGATCAAAACGGGGGCCATTGCGGCTGCTCTGCCCGTCAGGTCGATGTTGCTTTTGTAGATCAGATACCCTTCCTGCTCGTAGGTCTTAGCTACCATACTGGCAATCAGATGGCGGGTGGAGCCAATATAGGCCAGTTGCCGGTTGCGTTGCCGGCGTTTTTGTTGTTGGGGGCTGTCAAATACGAAGCTACCACCTCCACCGTTCCGGCCGTAACGCCGGTTAGTTTATAGTTACCGTCTTCATTGGCGGTAGTTCCTCGTGTGGTCGTGTTGATATAAACTGCGGCAAAGGGCAGCGGCTTTCCCGTCGCGGCATCCGTCACCCGGCCCTGCAACAGTGTTTGCGCCATCAGTGATGGGCAAAGGGCCAGTCACAGGGTTAGGAAAGTGATCGGTGGAAGATAGGAGTTCACCAGTATAAAAGGCTAATCAAACAGGTTCCTCCTATTCCGTTTGAGCAAAGCCTTGTTATACACCAAATTCTGTGTATTTTTGTGTATAATAAGGATAGCTATGAGAACCAACATAGATCTTGACGATCACCTCATTGAACAGGCATTCCGCCTGAGCCATGCCAAAACGAAGAAAGAAGTAGTAGCCTTAGCCTTAGATAACTTCGTTAAAACGCTTCAACGGCGGCAACTCCTCGAATTGCGGGGAAAAGTTGACTGGCAGGATGACACCGAAATTACTTCCCAGCCTTGATGGAGCCTATTTTGATAGACACAACCGTCTGGGTAGATTGGTTTAAGGGCGTTGATAATCCACAAACCAATCGGGTAGCCACCTACCTGACCGCCGATTATCCCATCTGGATTGCTCCGGTCATTTTGCAGGAAACAATACAGGGCGTTCGCGAAGACAAACAATACATCCTTATCAA
>JAJAYX010000383.1 GCA_026785985.1 Rudanella sp.
AGGCAAGTAAGAACTGCCGTTTGGCTTTTTAAAATGATCTATGATTTCAGTATTCATGGCCAGATTAACCATCGAAAAGTGATTGATGAATTATCCTACGACACCAGAAATGACAAAGCTTTCGCCATTTCTGGCTTGGTAACTCATTCGTACATGCAGGGAGACATTCTCAAAAAACCACGAGTAACGAGCGAGCAAATCAAAGAAATCATTCTCGGTGGAGGTCAAAACCTTCTGAGTCCTGAACGGCGATTTGATGCTATCATTTTTAATTCACCCGACCTCTTTTAACGTACATTATGCGAGTAATTGACCTTTTTGCGGGTTGTGGGGGTCTCTCGATGGGATTTGAGAAGGCTGATTTTGAGGTAGTTGCCGCTTACGATAACTGGAAAGAATCGTGTGAGGTATATGCGGCAAACTTTAATCACCCTATTTTCCAAAAGGATTTATCTGCCCTACAGAACACCGAACTATTCAGGGAATGGCAACCCGATATGATTATCGGAGGCCCCCCCTGCCAAGATTTTTCGAGTGCAGGCAAACGGGATGAAACATTAGGTCGGGCTGATTTGACCCTGACCTATGCCCGAATCATTTCTGATGTTCGCCCTGAGTGGTTCGTTATGGAAAATGTTGAGCGTATCCAGAAAAGTAGTATTCTACAAGAGGCTATCGATGTGTTCAAGGCCAGTGGTTATGGAATCAGTTATACCGTTCTGCTAGCCAGTCATTGTGGTGTTCCTCAATCTCGTAAGCGGTTTTTTATGGTTGGTCATTTGCATTCGACAGACGGCTTTTTGGATCACTATTTTTCGAAAAACCTATCGGACAAGCCCATGACAGTTGCCGATTACATGGGCAAGAAACTAAACTTGACGTATTATTACCGACATCCGAGAAGTTATGCAAGGAGGGGGATTTATAGTGTTCAAGAGCCAAGTGCGACTATTCGGGGCGTTAACAGACCGCTTCCGAAGACCTATCAACGACACGCCGGAGATCCATGTGATCCAGATGAAAATGTCAGACCGCTGACAACATTAGAACGGAGTTATCTACAAACGTTTCCTGAAGGTTTCAAATGGCTTAGCAGCAAAACCAATCAGGAACAGATGATTGGCAACGCCGTACCCGTAAAATTGGCTGAATATGTTGCCAATTGCATTGCTGAATACATAGCTGACACCAAAAAAGGAGTAGCAAAAAAACGCCGGTCAGAGCAGCAACTCGAACTATTTGCCTTTTAGAAGCTTTCATTCCTGAAGAGCTAAATACCAGAAGACATCAGCCTTCTAACACGTTATCAAAACGTCTACATTTTTAGATAGGTACTTTACTGCCCTAAGCATTTATCAACTATTTAATAAGATATATTCGGCAAGATAAAAACGACAAGGAACAATACATTTATCTTGTCCGTTCTCTTCGATAAGCGCGCTGTTGAGCTAGTGCTCGTGTGCCGATTTCATACGATATGCAAGACATTGAACCCTACTACGGCTGGGAGAAATATTACGTTGCTTCCGACGATGAACGCTCACCGTTTCACGAGCGAGATTATAACCTGACCCAGTATGAGAACACCATTTATGGGTACTATATCCACCCACTTTGGGACGAAATCGGTTCCGAAACCCTCTATTGCAAAATCCTTTTCACCGACTATGACCGGCGTTACTCGGTCATCGAACTCTTCGGCGAGTGGAACGACACGCTCCACAACGACATCATGTTCCTGAAACGACAAGTGGTTGATCCCCTCGTTCGCGAAGGAATCAACCACTTTATAGTAGTAGGCGAAAACGTTTTAAACTTCCACGGTTCCGACGATGCCTATTACGAAGAATGGTTCGAAGATGTGGAAGATGGCTGGATTGCCGGCCTTAATTTCCCGGAATTTGTGGAGCGTGAATGGAAAAAATATCACCTCGATTATTACATCAACTTCGGCGGTACTCTCCACCTC
Source organism: Rudanella sp. (assembly GCA_026785985.1). Classification (GTDB taxonomy): domain Bacteria; phylum Bacteroidota; class Bacteroidia; order Cytophagales; family Spirosomataceae; genus Rudanella. The sequence goes on from JAJAYX010000383.1 coordinate 1,970, forward strand.
GAAAATTGGCGAACCCTCAAACCCATTGGCCTTTACACCTTAGTGGACAGCCTGATTATGAGGAGGCTGGGGGCTTAAGCCAGGCTTTCATCGCCTTCCTGAATTTCTCGACCTTTGGCACTGACACGTTCTCCACATAGGGGCTCTCGGGGTGCGCCCGGTAATAGCCCTGATGATAACCCTCGGCTGCGTAAAACGCGTTGAAGGGGGCTACTTGCGTAACCACTGGATTGTCGAAATGGCCCGACGCATTGGTTCGCTTTATGGCAGCTTCAATACGGGATTTCTCGTCGGGGGTGCGATAAAAGGCCACTGAACGATACTGGGTGCCAATGTCCGGCCCCTGCCGATTGGGTGTGGTGGGGTCATGACCGGCAAAGAAGGCTGTTAATAGTGTATCAAAAGGGATCACTTTAGGATCATAGTATACCTGTACGGCCTCAGCATGACCTGTTTGATCAGAGCCAACCTGCTCGTAGGTCGGGTTTTCAACCTCACCCCCCGCATAGCCCGATACAACCTCACGAACGCCTTTCAGTTCTTCAAATTCTTCTTCGATACACCAAAAGCAACCACCCGCCAGTGTGGCCACAGCCTCGCCGGGTTTAAGATCAGGCAATTTTACGGGCACCGTGTCTTTCACGTCCGTCGTAGATTGGCTCGTCGGTTTTTGAGTACATCCGGTGAGCAGAGCCAGGCTCAGGAATAGTACGGGAGATAGTTTCATAGTGAATATATAACACTATTTCGCGCTCTTTCATTGGTAAACCGGCCACTTTTTTGTCTATTTACCCCCTCATTCACAATCCATTACTATACTAACTTACCAGATGAACGAGCAAACCAACGACCTCAACGAGCAAACCAACCGTTCAGGAACACAGGCAGGCCAGAAAGTTGACCAGCTAAAAGCAGCCGCCACCGAACAAATCGACGCGGCATCGGCCAAATTGAGCGAACTGAAAGAGCAGGCTACGGAGAAAATAGCCGAGCTGTCGGCCAGTGTCGATGTAGAGGGCATGAAAGCGCAGGCTTCCGAAAAACTGGCCGACCTTCAGGCTTCAGCCACCGAGGTAGCCGCCCAGGCATCAGCCAAATTAGACGAAGTAGCTGGTGAAGCTTCGGCCAAGTTCGATGAACTGAAAGCAGCCGCCACCGAGCAACTGGGCGAAATGCCCGAAAAACTGAACGAACTCAAAGCTGAGGCAGGCGAAAAATTCGACGAACTGAAAGCCGAAGCTGCCGAACAACTCAAAGCCGCCGGTCATAAATTCGACGAACTCCAGGCTGAAGCTGCTGAACAGGTGGAAATTGTCAAAGAAAAAGCCAAAGGTTTCTGGGGGAAATTATTCGGGAAATAGGGTTTATACATGTATGTAGAGACGCAAAATTTTGCGTCTCACTCGCGTCAGCAACGGGTGAA
>JAJAYX010000384.1 GCA_026785985.1 Rudanella sp.
AAGGCTTCGTGACCCGGCGTATCGAGGAAAGTAACCATGCGGCCATCTTCTGTTTTCACGCTGTAGGCACCAATGTGCTGCGTAATACCCCCTGCTTCACCGGCGGCTACTTTAGTCCGGCGGATGTAGTCGAGCAGCGATGTTTTACCGTGGTCAACGTGTCCCATGATCGTAACGATAGGGGCACGATGCAGTAGGTCTTCCTCAGAGTCCTGAATGGATTGCAGTCCTGCTTCTACTTCCTGCTCGGCCGTTACGAATTCAACATCGTAACCAAACTCGTCGGCAATTACCGTGATCGCTTCAGCATCCAGACGCTGGTTGATCGACACGAACATACCCAGACCCATACAGGTTGCAATTACTTCGTTCACCGACACGTCCATCATCGACGACAGGTCGTTGGCCGAGACGAACTCGGTTACTCTCAGTATTTTTGAGTCTTCGTTTTCGAGTTCCATCCGCTCGCGTTCGCGGTCGCCTCGCTCCCGACGGCGATCCCGACGACGGTCGGCACCCCGGTTGGGCTGGTTACCCTGCAAACGGGCGTTGGTTGCCCGGATATTAGCACGTACATCGGCGTCTGAAGGCGTTTCGCGACGCACTCCGCCACCAGCAGCAGTGCCTGTGTTTCGGTTGTTGTTACCACCACGGTTTCCTCCACCGCTACGGTTATTGCCACCACTGCCACCCCGGTTTGGTCCGCCACCGCCCGCAGGGCGATTGCCAAAACCACCACCCGTTCCCGACTGACCGCCAGATTGGGGGGCACCTGTCGAGGTACGATTACCACCTCCCGATTGTTGGCCGGGTGTTGCACTGTTTGCATCGCGGGGACTACGTGGTCCGGCATCCCGGTCATTTCGTTGACCCTGTCCTGGCTGACTTGTACCGGCCTGACCAGCTTCGCGAGGAGTATTACGGTCGTTTCGGAAGCCGCCACCACTGGGTTGACCCTGGCCGGTTTGAGCCGTGCGGTTATCGCCCGAACGATTTTGGTTGTTGCCATCGCGGGGTCCCCGGTCTGGCCGTGGTCCATTGTTTTGGTTATTCCCGTCGCGGGGTCCCCGGTCTGGCCGTGGTCCATTGTTTTGGTTATTCCCATCGCGGGGGGCATTAGGTTGACCCGTACCGCCTGCATTGGGCTGGCTCGAACTGGCCACACTACCTTCTTTACCCCGAATACGTTTGCGTTTTCCTTTGTCGCGGTCGCGGCCACTGGGCGGGCGATTAAACTGACTAAGGTCAATGGTGCCTTTCACCGTTAGGCCCTGCAACTGAACCTTGCCTTCGGCGCGGATCGTTTCTGGCTCTTTGGGAGCCTCGGCGGCAGCGGGCGAATCCGGCCCCGACGATGCGGGCGGAGTGGCTGGCGTTGCCGGACGCGGAGGGCGGTTGTCGGCGTTGGCCGGACGCGGAGGGCGATTGTCGGCGTTGGCCGGACGCGGAGGGCGATTGTCGGCGTTGGCCGGACGCGGAGGGCGATCTGGTGTAGGTGCTGGTTTGGCAACTACAGGAGCCTGTTGTGTTGGTCGTTGTTCTGTAATAGTCACCTCGGGCTTTTTCTCAGCTACCGGCGTTGGTTGGGGCTTAACGGGTGCTGGGGGTTTTTTTTCCTCAACCGCTGGTGCGGGTATAGAAACTGGCTTCGGAGCGTCGACCGGGGGTAACACCACGGGTTTCGGCGTTGAAACAGCCACGGGTTCAGGCCGCACTGGCTCAGGCTGCTTCTGCTGAACAGGAGCGGGCGGAACTGGGGCCGGAACAGGTGGAACCGGACGAGGTGTTTCCAGGGGTTTTACCGGAACACTTTCCGGTGCTTTTGCCACAGGAGCCGGGGGTGTGGGTTGAGCGGGAGCAACAGGTTGCGCTGGCGCGGGGGGTGTCGGCTGGGCAGACACTCCCTGGGAAACAGCTCCTGGCTTAGCATTCAAATCAATCTGACCTAAAACCTTTAAGCCCGGCAGCGAGATGCCAGCGGCTTCGGGTTTACGTTCAGCCGAAACGGGTGGTTTCGTATCGGCAACGGGAGCTACAACCGGACGGGGAGCCTCGCTGGCGGTTGGCCGGGCTGGGCTGGGTTCCGTTTTGGCAGGCTCGATGCGTCGCCCTGCGTCATCACGACGGTAGAGAATAACATCGTCGTCCTGCTTGCGGGGAGCCTCGGACGGAGCCACGGGGGCGGGTTTTGGGGCACCGTTCAGCAGGTCGCTGGATTTGAATTCTTTCGCCAACACCTCCAATTGATCAAAGGGAATCTTGGTGTTGGGATTACTATCGATCTTATACCCTTTGGCAGACAGTTTGCTCACCACCGTGGGTAATCCCAGGTGGAGAACTCTTGCCACTTGGCTTAGTCGCATTGATTTATCTTCTGCCATACGTCGGTATATGATCGGCAAATTTAATGGTTGTTCCTAAAGTAGTGAACAACAAGTGCGTCAATTAAAATCCCACCTACTCAAACTCTCTACGCAAAACGTCGAGTATTTCCTCAACCGTAGCTTCTTCCAGGTCGGTCATGCGGATCAACTCTTCCTTAGTACGAGCCAATACGCTCTTGGCCGTATCGAGTCCCACACGCTTGAATTCGTCGATGACCCATGCATCAATCTCGTCCTGAAATTCCATCAGAGCAACGTCTTCGTCGTCCTCCTGTCCTTCGTTATCCCGGAATACGTCGATTTCCATATCGACTAACCGGCCTGCCAATTTGATATTCTGACCACCCCGGCCAATGGCCAATGAAACCTGGTCTGGTTTCATAAAAACCGATACCCGGCGTGCGTCTTTGTCGATGGTCATCGAACTGACTTTGGCCGGGCTAAGCGCGCGACTGATGAGCAGTTCCAGATTCTCGGTATAGTTGATCACATCGATATTCTCGTTGTTCAATTCCCGCACAATGGCATGAATCCGTGAGCCTTTCATGCCCACACAAGCTCCAACGGGATCAATACGGTCGTCGTAGGATTCAACGGCTACTTTAGCCCGCTCGCCCGGTTCGCGCACAATTTTGCGAATCGAAATCAGGCCGTCGTAGATTTCGGGGATTTCCTGCTCAAACAAACGCTCCAAAAACACCGGCGACGTGCGCGACAGAATAATTTTTGGCGTGCCGTTGTTCATGTCGACCCGGTGAATAATGGCCTTCAGATTTTCGCCTTTGCGGGGTCGGTCTTTCGGAATTTGCTCAGTACGGGGCAGGCTCAGTTCGTTGTTTTCGTTATCGACCAGAATTGTTTCGTTTTTCACTAATTGATAAACCTCTGCCGAAACAAGATCGCCAACCTGATCTTTATATTTCTGATACAGAATCTCTTTCTCGAGATCCTTCACTTTCTGAATCAGCGTTTGCCGGGCCGTTTGCACCACTCGCCGACCGAAATCTTCGAGTTTCACTTCTTCGGCAACCTGCTCGCCTACTTCAAAGTCGTCCTGAATTTTGTGCGCTTCAGTGAGGGGGATTTTGTCATAATCCCAAATATCTTCCGAATTATCGTCTACGATCTCGCGGGTGCGCCACATTTCGAGGTCACCACTTTCTGCGTTGATGATTACGTCAAAGTTTTCGTCGGTGCCGTATTTTTTACGAATCATAGTCCGAAATACTTCCTCCTGTATCGCAATCTTGGTGGGCCGTTCAATTTTTTTTGACGGGGCTAAGTCAGAAAACGACTCGATTAGTAAGCTGCTGGTCATTTTGGTTCAGTGGTTTTATGGTGGTTTGTGGTTGCGTATCCACAAACCACTTTTACTTAAACGATATTTCTACAGT
>JAJAYX010000385.1 GCA_026785985.1 Rudanella sp.
CTATGGCCCCTTCCGCGACGCGCTGGATTCGGCCCCCAAGTTTGGCGACAAGAAGACCTACCAGATGAATCCCGCTAACAGCCGCGAAGCACTCATCGAAGCGGAACTGGACATTGCCGAAGGTGCCGATATGCTGATGGTGAAACCCGCACTGGCCTACCTCGACATCATCAAACTCCTGCGCGATAACATAAACCTGCCCATCACGGCCTATAACGTCAGTGGGGAGTATGCCATGATTAAAGCGGCTGCCCGCAACGGCTGGCTCGATGGCGAACGGGCCATGATGGAGTCGCTGTTATCCATTAAACGCGCTGGCGCCGACGTGATTTTGACGTACTTTGCGAAGGAAGCGGCAAAATTGATATCATGAAACTCCTTCTCCTAAATACTACACTTGTTAACGAAGGCCAGATTACTCAAACCGATGTGCTGGTTGAGGATGGCTTTATTGCCCAAATTAGCCCGAACCTGTCGGGGCGGAGCGCAGACCGGGTGATCGACGCGAAGGGGCAGTATCTGCTGCCGGGTGTGATCGACGATCAGGTGCATTTTCGGGAGCCGGGCCTGACTCATAAAGCCACCATCCATTCAGAATCGCGGGCGGGGGTGGCCGGGGGCACAACCACGTTCATGGAGATGCCTAATACGGTGCCAAACGCGCTCAAGCAGGGCTTGTTGCAGGATAAATACGAGATAGCCGCCCGCTCCGCGATGGCAAACTACTCATTTTTTATGGGGGTCTCCAACGACAACCTGGATGAGGTGCTGCGAACCGACCCGCGTTCGGTGTGTGGGATTAAGGTTTTTATGGGGGCCTCAACGGGGAGTATGCTGGTGGACGACGAACACGTGCTGAACGAACTTTTCCGCCAAAGTCCAATGCTCATTGCCACGCACTGCGAAGACGAGGCAACCGTGCGGGCCAACACCGAACGCTACAAAGCCGAGTTTGGCGACCGGGCCGAACGCGGCCCGGCCACGGTTGCTCTGCACCCCCTGATTCGGAATGAAGAAGCCTGTCTGAAATCGTCGTCGCTGGCGGTTGAACTGGCCCGGCGGCACAACACCCGGCTGCATATTCTGCATATCTCGACGGCCGACGAACTGGCTCTTTTCAGCAACGCGCTTCCCCTGAGCGAAAAGCGAATCACGGCGGAGGTTTGTGTGCATCACCTCTGGTTCGATGCCGACGATTATGCGCGGCTGGGGAATCAGATTAAATGTAACCCGGCGATCAAAGGGCCGCGCCACCGCCCCGAATTGTTGAAAGCGTTGCTGGATGACCGGCTGGATATTATTGCCACCGACCACGCTCCGCACACCCGGGCCGAGAAAGCACAACCGTACTGGCAGGCACCATCGGGTTTGCCGCTGATTCAGCATTCGTTGCTGATGATGCTTGACTTTGTGCGACAGGGGAAAACAGACATCGAAACGGTGGTTCGGAAAATGTGCCACGCCCCGGCTGACTGTTTTCAGATCGACCGGCGTGGCTACGTGCGTGAAGGCTACTGGGCTGATTTAGTGTTGGTTGACCCTGCTCAGTCAACAAGGGTTACTGATGAAACCGTACTATACCAATGCGGCTGGACCCCATTAGCAGGGCAGACGTTCAATAATGCCGTAACCCATACGATTGTGTCGGGCGAACTGGTATTTGAACAGGGACAATTTTTAACAGAGCAGGCAGGTCGGCGATTGCAGTTTACCCGTTAATGTAAAAAGCCCCCGGTCAGGAGGGCTTAGTCACAATGTGTCCGTAAAGTAGATGACTTAGGAGAACCGTACTCGTGAGAAGCAGCGATTTAAAATCGAGCGGTACATTTTGCCAAACTGGTCGTAGCACCACGATTTTAAATGTTTCACTTCTTCAGGTAAGAGGGTCTGAATGGCTTTAAGGAGTTCTTTTTCAAACAGAGTCTTGTCAAAACTTACCTTTTGCAGGATGGTCTTGAGGTACTCCAGCATTGATGCCATACGCATACTCGTTAAGAGGTTGAAAAAAGACTATGGATCGATAGGTGGCATTAGTCGCTCGTTAAAAAACAACGGTGGCTATCTGGAAATGTTGCAACAAAGTAAAAATGAAAATTAGAATATTTCAAAAATTTCTTGCATTATTTTTTTGCATGTCCCTGAACGCCACTGGGCAACAAAAAGATAATGTGGTTATTATTGAACTTAGTGCCACTACGTTTTCTATTGAGCGGCCATTCACCATTTCGGTAATGGTTGAGAACAGTGAAAATCGCCCGTCAATCATCTTTCCCGATATCACGGGCCTTACTAAGCGAGGGACATCTACCAGCATTTCAACCACCGGTGCAGGTGGGACAACGACTCCCGTTCAAATCATTACGCAGACTTACGTTGCCAACCAGCCGGGCACGGTTCAGTTAGTGCCCTTCAGCATTACAGTGAATGGAGTAACAGCCCGTTCGGAGGGGGCGGTGCTGATGGTTCGGCCTGCCAGTGTAACCACATTTGGGGGGAACGAAGGGGCACCTGTCCGTGGACTTACCGAAAGTGGAGCGGCCTTTTTAACCCTCAGAACCAGCAAAAAAAGCGTTTTTGTGGGAGAAGGGTTTGCGCTGCGATTGTCGTTATTCGTGTCGGATTCATATCCCTTTGAACTCCGGTTCGACGGAGTAGATACTCAGTTACAGGCTGTTCTGAAACAACTTCGGCCCACCAATACCTGGGAAGAAGATGCCGGTATTCGAGAGCTGAAAGGGCAACCTGTTGTGGTGAATAACCGAAAGTTTATGGAATATGTCATTTTTCAGGGGGTTTATTTTCCGCTGTCAGATGGCTCTATTCAACTGCCATCGGTGGGGTTAACGTTGGTTCGGGTACAGCAGACTCCCCGCCAAACCGAGCCGGTAACAACTTCGGCAACGGCCCCCGCTGCAACCACGGCCAGTTCGACTATTGGGTCGGCATCGGCCAAACCCCCGGCATCGCCCAAATCGTTGGCCCAAACCACGGCTACCGAAGTCATAGAACGAGTGTCGTTTCAGGCGCGTTCCATCTCCGTTTCAGTGCGCCCATTGCCATCCCACCCGCTTCGGGGGCGGGTGGCAGTGGGCGTATATCGGCTGGTAGAAAGCATTGATCGCACGGTTATGCCCGCAGGCAAAAGCACCCGCTACAGTGCGCGAATCGAAGGCGAAGGTAACGTGGCTTCTTTACAGGCCCCTTTGTGGAGTGGGGGTTCCAGCACCACCACACTAAATCCACCCTCGCCAGCGACGGAGACAGGGTTGGAAACGCTGCCTATTAAAACGAGTCAGCAGATTGACCGGACGGGTGAGCAGATTAGCGGGTCAAAAACATTCAGTTATTTTTTGGTGCCCCGGCGTGGTGGAAAAATGGACTTGGCGACGGTGTTTGGGTTTGTGTACTTCAATTTGCAGACCGCTCAATATGACACCCTCAAGTCGCGGTTGAGCCTACAGGTAGGCGATGCAGACCCGTTGGGAACCTCTGCCCTGAACAC
>JAJAYX010000386.1 GCA_026785985.1 Rudanella sp.
AACACCGTCCGGCTATTGTTGACCGCCATATTTTGCCAGGGTCACTGTTTGCTCGTTGGGGTGCCGGGCCTGGCCAAAACCTTGCTCATTCAGACCATTGCCAGTGCCCTCGATCTCGACTACAACCGGATTCAGTTTACCCCCGATTTGATGCCTTCCGACATTCTGGGGTCCGAAACACTGGATCAGGAGCGCAATTTCAAGTTTATCAAAGGCCCCGTGTTTGCCAACATCATTCTGGCCGACGAAATTAACCGAACCCCGCCCAAAACCCAGTCGGCCCTGCTCGAAGCCATGCAGGAATATGCCGTGACCATTGCCGGGCAGAAATACAGCCTCGGTCGGCCATTTTTCGTATTAGCCACGCAAAACCCAATCGAACAGGAGGGAACCTATCCCCTGCCCGAAGCCCAGCTCGACCGCTTCATGTTCAATATCTGGCTCGATTACCCCTCCTATCAGTCGGAACTGGACATTGTAAAAGCCACTACGTCTGACCAACGGCCGGTGGTCAACAAAATCGTTTCAGGCGAGCAAATTATGGAGTTTCAGCACCTTGTGCGCCGGGTGCCGGTGGTCGATAATGTAATTGAGTATGCTGTGAAGCTGGTTCATAAAACCCGCCCCAACACGGAGATGGCCTCGCCCGATGCCAACAATTATTTTGAGTGGGGTGCCGGTCCACGGGCTTCTCAGGCGCTGATTCTGGCCGCCAAATGCAACGCCTTGCTCAACGGCAAATACTCTCCCGATATCGAAGATGTTCGGGCAGTGGCCCTGCCGATCCTGCGTCACCGGGTAGTACGGAATTTCAAAGCCGAAGCGGAGAACATTTCGGTTGAGCAGTTAGTAAAACGGATGTTATAATTTATGCAAACAGCGTTGTAGTATGCATAAAGCATTTGCTGTTCACGGCTGTTGACGAATCATAAAAAATGAAATTTATAAGTACCGCGTTTTTACTGGTCATTCTGAATAGTGTGGCTTCGATTGCTCAGAAAGGGGGTATTGCTTTTAAAAGCGACCCAGTAGAGCAGGTATTTGCCACGGCCCGAAAGGCGGGTAAGCCTGTTTTTGTAGAGATTTATTCACCTACCTGTCACGTCTGCCAGAGCTTTATGCCCACTTTGGCTGACAGTCGGGTGGGTAAGTTTTATAACGGCAAATTCGTCAGTACTAAAGTAGACCTGATGAATAAGGGAACCCAGACATGGCTCACCAAACGCAAGTTATATGTGCCTTCGCTACCGCTGTTCCTTTATTTTGATCCCCAGCAGAACCTCATCCACATGGCCATGAGCAACAACTCGGCTGATGAGGTCATTCGACATGGCACCCAGGCACTCGACCCCAATGCCCGGAGCCAGAAATTTCGCCAACGGTTCGCCAACGGCGACCGCAAACCTAATTTCCTGATTGATTATGGAATGTTTGCCAAGGTAACGACCGATACAGTGGCCAATATTAAAGCGATGGAAGAATATGCCCGTCAACAGCCAGTGAATCAGTTGGCCAGTCAAACCAATTGGTTAGTACTGCAAAAACTGGTGATGGACATGGACAACCCACTGGCGCAAAGCCTGATCAATAACCTGGGGCAGTATAAAGCTTACGGAGCCGACGAAGCCCGAAATGTGGCCGAAAACATCCTGATGTCCACGCTTTTTAGTGGACGTGGCGCGCAATTTCCGGCCACCAAAATCATGCAGGTACGCAACAGTTTAGTGAAGATTGGTATCGACCCCAAAGTGGCCGCCAACCGAACGCTGCTCCCCGAAGTAAATGCCTATTTCAAAGCCCATCAAACGGCTAAGGCTGTTGCCCGGATGGATGCTCAGGCTACCAGTTTCCCCCTGTCGATACCAGAATACGTGTATATTTCGCGGCTGTTCAACAAACAAAGCCCCGATCCCAGCGATGTACCAACGGTGACCAAATGGATCACCAAAGCCTTAGCCACTAACAAGGCAACTCCCCCCGAACAAGCTGATTTGTATTATGAATTAGCCGCAGCCCAGCATCGGGCCGGCAAAAACGCCGAGGCTCAAAAAGCGGCCCAGAAAGCACTGGAACTTGCCAAAGCCGCTAAAATCGATACCAGGCGTAACGTACAGCAGTTAGCGGAGGTGAAATAGTCACAGCAAATGGCTGACAAACGCGGGAGATACCTGCGCGTTAGCCAGCCATTTGCTGTGACTGTTTCTCCAAAAACCCCTGCCAATCGGCCACCAACGCCTTTTTCAACACGCGGGGGAATTTGTTTTGGCCACCCAGTTTGCCCTTAGTTTCCATCCAGTTATAGAACGTTTTGGTGGGAACAACCGACAATTCCAATTTTTTAAGGGCGTGTTTGCGCTCCACGGCATAGTCGTCGTTGAGTTCACACAGGGTCTGGTCGATGCGTTGCCGGAGCAAGTCGGCATCAACAGGGTCGTCGGTGCCAATGTACCAATGATGGCCAAACTCGCGGTCGAAGGTAAGGCCCGCCACCGTGAACTCGCGAACGGTTATCCCTAACTCATTGGAAACCAGCTCGACCGATTTGTTCATGTTATCCACAGAAAGGTGTTCACCACATAAGCTCAGGAAGTGTTTGGTGCGGCCCGTGATGATGATTTCGGC
>JAJAYX010000387.1 GCA_026785985.1 Rudanella sp.
CCTCCAGATGATGCATCACCTCGGCTTTGGTGAGCCAGGCCGGGCGAAGTTTCTTCTCGGAAAGCAACGGTAACTGGTCGCCCACGTGCTTGTTGCCGGGTTGGGTAGCGTTGCCGTAACTTAACAGCACCTGCGCCCTGGGTTTGTCGCCAAACTCGACTATGGCTACGTAGGTGTCGCCGTGCATGGCGTAGTTCTTGTTGTTGGCTTTGTTGCGGGCGTATTGCATCGTTCGGAAGATGCCGAGATAACCGGAACCACCATTACCAGGTACGTCGTAATTCCCCACTTTAAAGCGGTTTACGTCTCCCCAGGGCACATCCAGCGAGCCATATAGTTTCTCGACTTCCGAGGCCGCCTGTACCAGCAGAGCAACGGCCTGTTTGGGGTCTTTCAGGCCATCGGGCGTGGTGACGGGCTGCGCCGGATTCCAGGGCGTGCTGAACATGGACGGCTTAAGCCGGTTGAACCAGTTGGCAAACAGCACGGCCCCTCGACTAGTGGTTTCGGTGGCTTTGTCCCATGCTTGCAGCACCACCACTGCCCGCTCGGCAAGGGGGTCGGGGTGTTGTTGCACAGCCGCAAACAGATCGTCGAGGAAACGGTCGGCTGCTTCCATGCCGGTGTTCAGTTTGTAGGCTACGAGTTCGTCGTAGGTAATGGATTGATCGTCTTTGAGCAGGTTGATCGCCCGTTGGGGACGCAGGGGAACGTCCTGTGGAGCCATGTAGGGCGGGTAATTTTCCGGTTTCAGCACCATAGGATACGTACTGGTCCAGGGCGAGTCGTTGGCGTTCTGAATGAAACCGGTAGCGGGGTTCAGCAGGCGGGGCATGTCGTCGTAGGTATGGTATTCAGTCCAGATTTTTTTTGACGACGTTCCATCCACGATGCCGCTCCACTGCGCCCAGCCGCCTTCATTTCGTTTAGGGACAAAGCCATTGAAATAATAGAAAATATCGCCGTGTTTATCGGCATAAATCACGTTGAACATAGGGTTCTGTCGCATTCGGAGGGCCGTTTCAAACTCCTTCAGGTTGCGGGCCTGCGCCATTTTATGGTATTGATTACCAATAGGTATGTTGTCGAGATTAGCGAGCCGGAGGGCAAACGCTTTGCTATTTTTTGCGCCAACCACCGGCCCGTGTTCGGCATATTGCAGGGTCAGCGTTTCGGATTTCAGGCTCCCGTCCGCCTGCCGGATTTGAAGTGGCACGCTACGGGTTTTGAACGACCGAACCATTCCATCGAGCAGATACCCTCCGTCCTGAAGCGTCAGCGCGTAGAGGTCGACGGCATCAATGGTATTAACCGTGTGTGTCCAGCCGAGGTGCTCATTAAAGGCAATAGACAAGACAGGTACTCCGACGAGGGATGCGCCATAGGCATTAAAACCGGGAGCTGTCAGGTGTGATTCCATCCAGGTGAAGAGGTCGCTCCAGGGCAAATGCGGATTAGCCACTAACATAGCCTTACCCGATGCAGACCGCGATGGGGCAATGGCGTAGGAGTTGGAGCCGGGTTTGAGCTGTTGCTGCGCTTTACCCAGCTCTTCGCTGGCAATGAAAACCAGATAATTGACGCGTAGGCCGTGAGCAACAATATCGGTACTGTTCACTGGCAAAACCAATTTCTTGTCGGCCTCAATGGCTTCGGGGTGGGCCGTAGCGTAGGCGTTGATGCCCCGAATAAAGGCTTCGTAGTTTCGGCGGGTGTCCGGGTCTGTTTCGCCGAATTTTTTTTGGGCCAGTTCGGGCAGGTTGAACAGATGGACCTGTTGATCTGATTCCCGGAACGCTTCGCCCCAGTATTCGGCACCCCGGCCCCGTGCCTGCCCGTAAAGTTTCAGCAGCAGGTTGGCGTGGTTGTGCGTCTGCGCCCAGCCAAAGGCGTAGTACATGGCTTCGGTGTTGCGGGCATACACATGCGGCACGCCGTAGGTATCCCAGAGGATTTCGGTTTTCTTCTGCGCCAGTGTGGGCACACCTGCCAGAGAACAAAAGAGCAGTAATAAGGGTAAGAGTCGTTTCATGTTGGTAGTTAGTTGGGTTCGTTGTCGACTTTACTTTTCGGCCACTTCCGGCAGGCTCTTCACGCCCATAGTCCACAGCATGAAGGAGAAGATGTCCGCATTTTCGTCAATCCGTTTCTGCGTACTCACGGCCCCGTGGCCCGAGTTTGTCTCGATCCGAATCAGCGCCGGGTTCGGGCCTTTGTAGGTAGCCTGCAACGTAGCGGCATATTTGAACGAGTGAGCAGGCACTACGCGGTCGTCGTGGTCGGCGGTGGTGACCATGGTGGCGGGGTAGTTAATGCCCGGCCTGATGTTGTGCAGAGGTGAATAGGCGTAGAGGTACTTGAAGTCATCGGGCTTTTCGCTGCTGCCAAACTCGACTACCCATCCCCAACCAAGGGTGAACTTCTGGAAGCGCAGCATATCCATGACGCCTACCTCCGGAAAGGCAACCCGGAATAAATCGGGTCGTTGATTGATTACGGCTCCAACGAGCAGACCGCCGTTTGAGCCTCCTTGCAACGCCAACTTTTCGGGACTGGTATATTTTTGAGCGATCAGGTATTCGGCAGCGGCAACACAATCGTCGAAAACGTTTTGCTTTTTGGCCTTCATCCCTTGCTTGTGCCAGGCTTCGCCATATTCGCCACCCCCGCGAAGATTAGCCTCGACGTAGACTCCGCCCTGCTCCAGAAAGGCAATCAGGGGGCCATTGTAATAGGGTGATAGACTAATGTTGTAGCCGCCATAGCCATAAAGCAGGGTGGGGTTAGTTCCATCGAGTTTCAGCCCTTTTGAGGTTACCATATTGGCAATTAAACCCACAATAACCGCCAGGCTTATCAAGGGTTTACCCCGCCAATTCGTTGAAATATAGGAAAACAAACGATGTTCTATTTTATTCCATTTACTCGTCCCAGGAGGAAAATGAGAAACAGAAATTGTTAGCCCCGTTTCAGTAGAAAATCGCTGTAACTCGATCTTCCACAGCCTGCCACGGCTGCTATTGCTGCCACCACCATCCGCATTTATATAGAGTTCTGTAGAGGCTGGATATAATTCTTTGCCCATTTCCAGCCACCATTTCCTAATCGAATTTACGGCAAATGCCGCCGTATCAGCACTAATACCAACATTGACAAAACCCTCATTTTTAGCTAAATCATAAATTCCATAGGGGGCGGCTTTACCCAGATCTTTGTCCACAAAATCGTATACCTTTACCCCTATTGGCTCTTTTTGTACGCTCCATTCTTTCCCATTATTCTTGAAATTACCAATCAATTCTTTCTTTTTACAATCGACCGCACGGGCGGCCCCGCGAAATGACCGGATTTCCCTGCTCCATAAAAGCACTAGCCAAGTGGTTAATGTAGTCAAACTGAGCATTTCTGTCTTCATTGGTTGAGCCTTCATCTGTTTTTTTGTTAGATTAGAGTTGTTGCAACGGGTTACCTTTGTGTATGAAGCTCTCAACATCTGACTTAAAAACCGACCGCCACTGGCGATCTGCTACGGGATTAGACAAGTCCCGTTTCCTGAAGTTACTCG
>JAJAYX010000388.1 GCA_026785985.1 Rudanella sp.
CAACGCCACCACCCGCACCGTTGACGACTGGCTGACGGAGCCGTTTTGAGAAAACAAACGCTCCCCGGTCAGCATTTGTTGGTGACACGCCTTTCCCTCTGAACTTGTCCTATGCCCGTTGCTCGGTAAAGTCATGGGACAAAGGTACAGCCGTGCCGCGCCTTTTTCGTTTCTTTGCACCCGCAAACAACCATAATCCGCTGTATGAGTCCAGCCTCCAGCCTAACCATCGACCAACTATTCGACGCTTTCAACAGCCTGCGTGTGCTGATTATCGGCGATGTCATGCTCGACTCCTACGTGTGGGGGCGGGTGGAGCGTATCTCGCCGGAAGCACCCGTCCCGGTGGTCAATGTGGTCAGGCGCGAACTACGGTTGGGGGGCGCGGGCAATGTTTTGCTGAATGTGCAGGCGTTGGGAGCCGAGGCCATTATCTGCTCTGTAATTGACACCGACGAACCCGGCGACCGCCTTGTGGGGCAGCTTACGGAACGTTGCCTGACGTGTAATGGCCTGATTCGGAGCGACTCACGAATTACGACCATCAAGGAGCGAATCATTGCCGGATCTCAGCAAGTGGTGCGCGTAGATACCGAAACCGACAAACTCATTACTGCCGACGAACGGGCACAGTTGATTGCCAGAGCCAAAGAGTTGATTCCAACCTGCCACGTGGTTATTTTTGAGGACTATGACAAGGGCGTTCTTGATGCACAAGCCATTGCCGAAATCACAGCATTCGCCAATGAGCAAGAGATTCCTACGGTGGTAGATCCCAAAAAGCGAAACTTCCTGCATTACAATCACACAACGCTTTTCAAGCCTAACCTCAAAGAACTCAAAGAAGGATTAAAAATTGAATTCGATGTGGATGACCCCGCCGAATTCCAACAGGCCGTGGATACGCTGAAGAATCAGTTACGGATCAAAGGAGCCTTGATTACTCTCTCGGAGCGCGGAGTTTATATCGACTTCAACGGTGAGCAACACCGGCTACCGGCCCATCTCCGCAAAATATCTGACGTTTCGGGGGCGGGCGATACGGTGATTAGTATTGCAGCCTGCTGCGTGGCTCTGCGACAACATCCCCGATTGATTGCGGGCCTATCTAATTTAGGGGGAGGACTGGTTTGTGAGTCCGTAGGGGTAGTTCCGATTGATAAAGCGATGTTAAAAGAGGAAGCAGTTCGGTTAGACTTTTTAGTAAACAAAGCATCAACAAATCATTAACAATAGGGCCATATATGAAGATTTCGGAGTTCCGTTCCCTCAATATAACCGAACAGCAAAGCAGAAGCCGGGGTTAGTTTTGTGTAGACAACCAAAACTATAGACAAACAAGTTTTTGTTATGAAAAAGGTAATTATGATGGGAATTATGCTGGCAGCCGGCATGACCCTGAACGCAACCGCCCAAACAACAAACTCGACCCAAACCCCAACTGGCACAACCAACACGGGAACAACAGGAACGACGAACAACCCGTCGAATACCGGCACTAACTCTGGAACTTACCAGACTCAGCCGCCAACTACGGGAAGCCAAACGGGAACCTACCAAACCCAGCCAACCACAACTAGTGGGCAGTATGGAACCGGTACGACAAACACGCAACAGCCAACGGGCACGTATCAGACAAACCCTCAGAACTCAAATACCGGGAATGCCAATACGCAGGGATCGACAAACTCGTCGACGGGAACAACGAACAGTACGACTAACAGCACGTATCCAACGCAGCAGGATCGGTCTATGAAACAGGGTAACACCCGCCGAAGCCAGAATACGAACCGGTCAACGGATCGGACAACGAACCAGACAATGGATACCAACTCTACCATGCAAAATGGTTCAATGAATCGGTCGAGCGGAAGCAACAGCGGTGCAACCACAATGCCACGAAGCCGAACCAATCAGTAATTGATGATCAACAATTGAGCGGTATTAATCCATAGATGTGAACCCGTGAATGAAAGCCGGATGCAGACCTGTCGCATCCGGCTTTCCTGTTAAACAGACTTAGCCATGAAAAATGCACTCACATTAATGCTCTTCCTGCTTTTTGCAGGTGGAACGTTGCAGGCGCAGGATAAATTGCCGACCATGCAGCAATCGACTTCAACGCCCAACACCCGGCAGTCGAACCCGGCGAAGCCAAGGGTGAAACCCGTGAATCCGAATCAGAACCGCGAAGTCCCCCGCGACACAGCCTCTCGGTCAGGTCGTCGGCGGCTCCGGCCCGATTCGCTTCGGCGAGGTGGTGCTGTGAGGGTTGACACAATCCGATAAGATAGTTTGTATCTTGTCGCCAAAATCCGCCAATGGATTTTGGCCTTTTTTATGCAGAAACTAGTTGTTGCTTTCGTATTTATGCTGGCATTTGGCCCGACTCAGGCCCAGACAGCCGCCGACCGCCGGGCAATTCTGGCCATTCTCGACCGCCAAACAGCCGACTGGAATGCGGGTAAAGTCGAAGAATTTATGAACGGCTATTGGGAGTCGGACTCACTCACGTTTATCGGCAAAGTTGGTGTTACGAAAGGCTACGCAGGAACCTTAGCCAGCTACAAGAAACGCTATCCTGACCGGGCTAATATGGGAACTCTCAGGTTCGACATTTTGAAACTAGAGTTTCAGGGGCCGGGGCTGGCCTATGTGATTGGCCGCTGGCATCTTACCCGCCCTCAGATTGGCGACGCAGGGGGGCATTACACGCTTCTTTGGCGCAAAATCAAAGGCCGCTGGGTCATTGTAAGCGATCATTCGAGCTAACCGTCTCTGTCAGGTGTGGTTCCCGTTTCGACAGACGGTCGCGGAGGGTGGTCATGGGGAGTTCGTAATATTTGTAAAGCAGGGTTGATAAACCAATGCAAACCACCCAGAACAGAGCTACTTTAGCGTAACCTACTGCCAACGATATTGTCGGGATTTGTTCGATTAGCAGGACCATAATGGGCGACAGGTTTAACAGATAGAGCGAATACGAAATCAGGCTAATGTGCGTGATGGCGCGGGGAATCAGGCCGGATGCAGTGCGCCAGGCATCCATACGCGGAATCAGGAGCATCATACTTAGCCCAATTACTGAGAAATAAAGTGTTCGTTTGTAGAACACGTATTCCGAAAATATACCGGCATCGACATACGTGGCCAGCACTAGCACAGAAGCGGTAAAGGCAGTGAGAATGGTCATAGTCAGGCCAAACCAAAAGGCGTTTTGTCGCGCTAGTGGGCTGTTCCAGAAAGCAGGGTAATATTGCTTGGTGTAGGCAGCCAGAATACCGTAGGCAATGGCATCGAGCCGGGTCAACACAATGCCCCGAAAGCCTAATTCGCCGTCGTTGATTGGATGTTGCAGGGCTAGAACCAGCCGCAGTAAATTAGTGCCCAGAATAACCGTGAGGATAACGGCCAGCACCACGTTTTGCCGGGACCAGCTTGCGGGACGAAATTTGTCCCAGAGCAGCAATAAAAGTGGTATGGTAATGTAAGACCATTCTTCGATGGCCAAACTCCAGGTTTCGGGAAAAAAGTCGGGAACGTAATGGACAAAGTTCTGTAAGAAAACAAAATAACTGGCTAGGTTCCGTTTGACGGGTAAGGTATTGGGCAAACCGCTTTGCCAGGCTCGTAACAGGTTAAGGACAATCAGCAGTATCAGTACAAAGTAATAGTTAGGGAGCGTTCGGAACCAGCGTCGGGTCCAGAAGTTCAGGATCAGGGAGCCATTCATTCGGTTTTCCTGTTCATAGGTACGAATCAGAATTCCGCCAATGAGGAAGCCACTCAATACGAAGAATAACTCAACACCATCGGGCATAAACTGATGCAGAAGGCCCCCCCGATGAAAAGACCCCAGTGCCACACCCGAATGGGCATCAACCACAATTAAAATGGCAGCCGCCCGGAGGACATCAAGCCCGAATACCCGCTTTTGCGAAGCGATATTCAATGAAAACAAACCATTCCGCATATACCACAACCCCTTCTACTGCGGGCTTTATACTGTAAATCTACGGGCTAATTATTAAGAGCCGGTAGAATCTTACTGAAATGCCTTTTTGACACATTCACGACCATGTCTATAATGATTACAGAATTTGCCCTTCACGCAACACACACACACGATTTTCGCTTTTCACAGGCTGAAGTTGAGGCCTTTGCCCGTGTAACAGGGGATAACAATCCTTTACATCTAAATGCAGATTTTGCTGCTCAAACACCATTTAAACGGCCTATCATACATGGTATGCTGGGCGCAAGTATTTTCACAAAGGTGCTGGGTACGGAGTTTCCGGGCTTTGGCTCGGTTTACCTCAGACAAACGATTGACTTTCTTAGACCCATGTTTGTCGACATGGACTATGAAGCAACCTTCACGGTGCAGACAATCAATCCCGATAAGCACACGGCTGAAATTGGTTGCGAAATTCGCGACAGGCAAACGGGCAAAATAACTACGCGGGGCATGGCGACGCTGATGCATCGGGAGAAGATTTAAATGCAGAAGCCCGCCGAATCGTCAGCGGGCTTTTGCGTCAAAACAACGGGGCTTTTATTTAGCAGCCGTGTTCTTGGTGTCCTGAACTTCCGAGCGAATTTGCTGGGCCAGCGTCTTCAGGTCTTGCATACCTTTACGTACACGAGTGCCAGCCGCCTGGTTGTCCTTGTCGTAGAATTTGTCGAAATCGCCCTCCAGTGACATCACCAGATTTTTTACTTCATCGAATCGTCCCATGATAGTACGGATGAGGTTTAGTTGTTAAAAAAATGCCCTAAATCCGCTAAAAACGCGGTTTTCGGGTGAAATTTAGGCATTCTTACATACAACGCAATAGGCAAGGCAAAAATTTATCCGAAAAATGCAAAATTTGTGACTTAACCTTATTCAGCGGCTGATTCTGTCGACACTTCGAGGGCTTCTTCGGGAGTGGAAGTAGCTACTACCTGCGAATACACGCCATTTTTGAGGTTTTCGGCCACTTCGCTGAAAACGTTTAGGGTGTATTCGACATCATCGAGCGAATGAGCCGATGTCGGGATCAACCGTAGCATAATAACTCCTTTCGGAACAACCGGATAAACAACGATTGAACAGAACACCCCGTGGGTTTCGCGGAGGGCGCGCACCATCGCTGCTGCTTCGATCACGTCCTCACTTCGGAGCAATACGGGCGTCACCGGAGACGTGGTATCGCCAATGTTAAAGCCCCGCTCACGGAGACCGTTTTGCAACGCCCGCACGTTTTCCCACAGTTTCTCGCGCAGTTCGGGATGCTGCTTAATCAGGTCGAGCCGCTTCATGGCACCCACCACATACGGCATCGGCAGTGCCTTGGCGTAGGTTTGAGAACGCATGTTATATTTGAGGTACATGATGATGTCGTGATCACCAGCGATGAATGCTCCAATGGCGGCCATCGACTTGGCAAAGGTCGAAAAGTACAGGTCGATACCATCCTGACAACCCTGCATTTCGCCCACGCCCGCACCGGTTGCGCCCATCGTGCCAAAGCCGTGCGCATCGTCAACCAGCAATTTGAATTCGTACTTGGCTTTCAATGCCACAATCTGATCAAGGCTACCCACTTTTCCCGACATGCCAAAAACGCCCTCGGTAATAACGAGGATACTCCCGCCTTTTTCGGCGGCTTTCCGCTCGGCCCGCTGAAGATTTTTCTCCAGACTGGCCATATCGTTATGATTAAATTTATAATACTCGCCCAACTTGGCCTTGTGCAGCCGGATTCCGTCGATCAGGCAGGCGTGGCATTCGGCATCATACACAATCACGTCGCGATGATCGACAACGGCTTCAATAGCCGACATCACACCCTGATAGCCATAGTTGAGCAAAAATGAATCTTCTTTTCCGATAAATTTGGCCAGCCGTTGCTCCAGTTGTTCGTGCAAATTGGAGTTACCCGACATCATGCGGGCACCCATCGGATAAGCCAAACCCCACTCAGCCGCAGCTTCCGCATCGGCCTGCCGAACTTCGGGGTGGTTAGCCAACCCTAAATAATTGTTCAAACTCCAGTTCAGCATCCGCTTTCCCCGGAACTGCATATATGGGCCAAGTTCGCCCTCTAATTTTGGAAAGGCAAAATAATGATGGCCACTAAACTCTTTAGACGAGGACCCAATAGGGCCAAGGTTCTTGCGTAGTTTCTCAAATAAATCCACTTTTCAGGATTGTTTAATAGGTTATATGCTTGTTTCTAAGCGAAATACGGGGGTCGCATAGTCGATAAGTGCAAAAATACGGTAAATGTTCCTAACAGCCAACCGTCCCTTTCAAATTTCAATTCTATGGACTGTACGCTTCCTTTGGTTAATTTGCAGTATCATGCCAGCTATCCGCAAACTACTCGTTGCCAACCGGGGCGAAATTGCCCTTCGCATTATGCGCACTTGCCGCGAAATGGGTATCCAGACCGTGGCCATTTATTCTGAAGCCGACCGGCACGCCCTGCACGTTCGCTATGCCGACGAGGCCGTATGCGTTGGTCCGGCCCCCTCGTCTGAATCCTACCTGAAAGCCGATGTCATCATTGATGTTTGTCGGCGGTTGGGGGTCGATGCCATTCATCCCGGCTATGGGTTTCTGTCGGAGAATGCCAACTTCGCCCGGATGGTGCGCGAAGCCGGGTTGATTTTTGTTGGCCCTTCGCCCGAAAGCATTGAGGTGATGGGCAGCAAATTGGCCGCTAAAGCCGCCGTTGCCACCTACAACATTCCGATGGTGCCCGGAACTCCCTCGGCCATCACCAACCGGGCCGAAGCCAAAGTAATCTCAGCCCAGATTGGCTACCCCATTCTGATTAAAGCCAGCGCGGGCGGGGGGGGTAAAGGAATGCGGGTGGTGGAAAACGATCAGGAGTTTGATGAACAGATGGACCGGGCCGTGAGTGAGGCTATCTCCTCGTTTGGCGATGGGTCGGTATTTATCGAGAAGTATGTTACCTCGCCCCGGCACGTCGAGATTCAGGTGCTGGGCGATCAGCACGGCAACATTATTCATTTGTTCGAGCGGGAATGCTCGGTGCAGCGACGGCACCAGAAAGTGATCGAAGAGGCTCCCTCGGCGGTGCTATCGCCTGAAATCAGGGCCGAAATGGGTCGTTGTGCCGTTGATGTGGCCCGTGCCTGTGGCTACTACGGAGCGGGAACGGTGGAGTTTATCATGGACAACGATCTGAATTTCTATTTTCTGGAAATGAACACCCGGTTACAGGTAGAACACCCGGTTACAGAGCTAATTACGGGTGTCGATCTGGTGAAGCAGATGATCTACGTGGCCGAGGGAAAGCCACTGACTATGAACCAGAACGACTTACAAATTAAGGGTCATGCTGTTGAGGTGCGCGTGTATGCCGAAGACCCGGCCAACAATTTCCTGCCCGATGTGGGTACGCTCCAAACCTATGTGCGGCCGCAGGGTAATGGCGTTCGGGTAGACGATGGTTTTGAGCAGGGAATGGAGATCCCGATTTATTACGACCCAATGATTGCCAAACTCATCACCTATGGCAACGACCGCACCGAGGCCATTCAGAAAATGATCCGGGCCATCGACGAATACCAAATCACGGGAGTTCAGACAACACTACCGTTCTGTCGGTTTGTGATGGAACATGATGCGTTCACGTCGGGCAACTTCGACACGCATTTTGTGAGCCGCTATTTCATGCCGGAAGTATTAAAGCCTGAGATAAACGAAACAGAAATACAGTTAGCGGCTGTGTTGGCGGCTCAGTTGTTTCAGGATCGGAAGCCAGTTACGAAGGGCAACGGGCAACGGGTTGAGGGGAATCGTAGTAAGTGGCGGGAACGACGGTTGAACTAAAATGCTTAACTTTGATAAGAACGATTCTCAATCTTTACATGAGCCAACTGCCGACAGCAATGCCAGAGTGTTAGAGATTGCTGTATGAAGCAAGTTTCAGGCAAAGAGTTATGTCGTCTTCCGGAGCAACATGGCTGGGAGTTAAAGCGCATCAATGGCAGTCATCAAATTTATATAATGCAGGGTCGTTCAGAGCGGATTTCTGTTCCGATACATGCTAACCAACCACTTAAAATTGGGTTGCTGAAGGCTTTGTTAAAAATAGCCAGCCTAGCCGAAGGTAGTTTGTAGAGTTTTATTTTTATTTTCTCAATGATACCCCCATTATTCTACAAACCTTATACCTTTGTGGTCGATTTGTTGTCAAAATTACAACCGTATAATTCACCGTCATGTCTGCAACACTCGAAGCCCTTCATCAGTTAGCTGATCGAATCAACGCGCTGGAGGAATCCTCCACGCTGGCTATGACCAAAAAAGCCCGTGAGCTGGCCGCTCAGGGCCACCCCGTAATCAGCCTCAGCGTTGGTGAGCCTGATTTTAAAACCCCCAGACACATTTGCGATGCTGCCAAAAAAGCCATCGACGATGGTTTCCACGGCTATTCGCCCGTGCCGGGCTACCCTGATCTCCGTAAGGCTATTGCAGACAAGTTCAAACGAGACAACAACATCAACTGGAAACCGGAGAACATTGTGGTTTCGACCGGAGCCAAGCATTCGTTGGCCAATGTGATTAGCGTGTTGGTGAACCCCGGCGATGAGGTGATCATTTTTGCCCCCTACTGGGTTAGCTACTCCGAAATGGTGAAACTGGCCGAAGGTCATTCAGTGGTGCTGGAAGGCGCCTTCGATAACGATTTTAAGGTGACCCCTGAGCAGTTTGAAGCCGCCGTTACCGACCGAACCAAGGTGGTAATGTTTGCCTCGCCCAATAATCCAACCGGCTCAGTGTATACAGAAGCTGAACTTCGTGCCATTGGCGAGGTGGTAGCCCGGCACGAGAACGTCTATGTGCTGGCCGACGAGATTTACGAATATATCAACTTCACCGACGAAGGGCATTTCAGCATGGGGTCGATCCCCGAAATTGCCGACCGGGTAATCACGGTAAATGGCGTGGCCAAAGGCTTTGCTATGACAGGCTGGCGCGTTGGCTACATTGGTGCGGCCAAATGGATTGCCGACGGTGTGGACAAGTTACAGGGTCAGGTGACCTCCGGCACCAACTCTATTGCCCAAAAAGCCACTGTTGCGGCTCTCACCGGTACAATGGAGCCGACCTACGCCATGACCGAAGCCTACAAACGCCGGCGCGATTTGGTGGTTGGCCTGCTCAAAGAAATTCCGGGTTTCAACGTCAACGTGCCGACAGGGGCCTTCTATGCGTTCCCAGATATCAGCGCGTACTATGGCAAGTCGGATGGCAACATAACAGTAAATAACTCCGACGATTTTGCGGACTGGCTTCTCAACACGGCTTACGTTTCGACCGTTGCGGGTTCGGGCTTTGGTGCCCCCAACTGCCTGCGTATCAGCACAGCCGCGGCCGACGAGAATCTCGTAGAAGCCATTCGCCGGATTCGCGAAGCTGTGGCGACATTGCATTGAACGACAATCGTTTCGGAGTAACAACCCCCACAACTTTTCAGGAAAGGTTGTGGGGGTTGTTTTTGATTGCCTTCGTTCTTTTCATTTACCTCGCGAACCCCTACCTTTGCGGGATTTTTGTCCCTACTATTTCAGCGTGTCAAGCCAAGGATTAAACTTTGTGCAGGTTGAATTGTACATTCTCCGGTACGCCAGCTTATTTCATTACCCCCATTGAGAAATGCCAAAGAATTCTAACATCCGCTCGGTTCTTATTATTGGCTCCGGCCCCATCGTTATCGGTCAGGCGTGCGAGTTCGACTACGCCGGTTCGCAGGCCGCCCGCTCCATTCGCGAAGAGGGCATTGAGGTTAGCCTGATCAACTCCAACCCGGCCACCATCATGACCGATCCCATCAATGCGGATCACGTGTATCTGTTGCCGCTGGAGAAAAAGTCGATAGTCGAGATTCTGAAAAAGCACCAGGAAATGGGTTGCCCCATCGACGCGGTGTTACCTACAATGGGAGGCCAAACAGCGCTCAACCTCGCCATCGACTGCGAGAAGGCAGGGATCTGGGCCAAGTATGATGTCAAAATCATTGGGGTGGATATTAAGGCCATCGAGACCACCGAAGACCGCGAAAAGTTCCGGCTTCTGATGATCGAACTGGGGGCGGGCGTTTGCAAAGGTCGCACGGCCCGCTCGTTTTTAGAGGGGAAAGAAATTGCCCAGGAAATTGGCTTTCCGCTCGTTATTCGGCCTTCGTACACGCTGGGAGGCACGGGGGGAGGGTTTGTAAATACGCCCGAAGAGTTTGATAAAGCGTTGACTCACGGCCTTCATGCCTCCCCCGTACACGAGGTGTTGGTGGAGAAGAGCGTGATGGGCTGGAAAGAATATGAACTCGAACTGTTGCGCGACGGTAATGGTAATTTCGTGATTATTTGCTCCATCGAAAATTTCGACCCGATGGGGATCCACACCGGCGATTCTATCACGGTGGCCCCGGCCATGACCCTGCCCGATACACTCTACCAGCAAATGCGTGACCTGGCCATTCGGGTTATGGACGGGATCGGTAAGTTCGCAGGCGGCTGTAATATCCAGTTCTCGGTGAACCCCGAAACAGACGACATTATCGTGATCGAGGTGAACCCCCGCGTGAGCCGGTCGTCGGCACTGGCTTCCAAAGCAACGGGATACCCCATTGCCAAGATTGCCGCCAAAATGGCCGTTGGCTATAATCTGGATGAGTTAATAAACCCGATCACGGGCACTACCTCAGCGTTTTTTGAACCCGCCATCGACTACGTGATTGTGAAAGTGCCGCGCTGGAACTTCGATAAGTTTCCGGGAGCCGATCGCTCATTGGGCTTGCAAATGAAATCGGTGGGCGAGGCAATGGGTATTGGCCGAAACTTCCAGGAGGCCCTGCAAAAAGCCTGTCAAAGCCTCGAAATCCGGCGCAATGGCCTCGGTGCCGACGGTCGTGAATTGTCGGACATAGCCGCGCTGAAACACAGTTTGGCACACCCAAGCTGGAACCGGCTTTTTCATATTTACGATGCGTTTAAAGCCGGAATGTCGTTCCGCACGATCCGTCAGCTTACCAAAATTGACCCCTGGTTTCTGCATCAGATTGAAGAACTGATTGAACTGGAGCGCGAAATTGCCCCCTACGATCTGGACGATCTGCCGCCCGAACTGCTTCGCACGGCCAAGCAAAAAGGCTACGCCGACCGTCAGTTGGCTCATATTCTGCAAGTTAAGGAGAGCAAGATTTATGACTTTCGCCAGAACCACAACATTCGGCGGGTGTATAAATGCGTGGATACCTGCGCGGCTGAGTTCGAGGCCAAAACGCCTTATTATTATTCAACGTTCAACAATCAGTTACCCATTACGCTCGACCGCCCGGAGCCGGTTTCTGACCTTCCCGGCAACGAGTCGGTTCGCTCTAACCGCAAAAAAGTGGTGATTCTGGGGTCTGGGCCTAACCGGATTGGACAGGGCATTGAGTTCGATTATTCGTGCGTTCACGGGGTACTAGCGGCCAAAGAAGCTGGTTACGAGACGATTATGATTAACTGTAATCCCGAAACCGTTTCGACCGACCCCGACATTGCCGACAAACTGTACTTCGAGCCGGTGTTCTGGGAACACGTTCACGCCATTATCATGCACGAACAGCCAGAGGGGGTGATTGTGCAGTTGGGCGGTCAAACGGCCCTGAAAATGGCCGAGAAGCTGACCCGATACGGTATCAAAATCATTGGCACGAGTTGGGATGCGCTTGACCTCGCCGAAGACCGGGGCCGGTTCTCCAGCCTACTCCACGACCTCGACATTCCATATCCCAAATTTGGAACGGTGCGCGAGTCCGAAGCGGCCATTGAGTTGTCGCGGGAGTTGGGTTTCCCGCTGCTGGTGCGGCCCAGTTACGTGTTGGGTGGACAGAGCATGAAAATCGTGATTAATGAAACGGAACTGGAGCAACACGTGATGAAAATCCTGAGCGACATTCCCGACAACAACATCCTGCTCGACCACTTCCTCGAAAATGCCATTGAAGCCGAGGCCGATGCCATCTGCGACGGGGAGAATGTATATATCATCGGCATCATGGAGCATATCGA
>JAJAYX010000389.1:5000-18263 GCA_026785985.1 Rudanella sp.
TCCGAGTAAAGGCTGTTGGAGACGACGACGTTGATAGGCGGCAGGTGGCAGAGTAGAGATATTTGGAGCTGAGCCGTACTAATGAGCCTGGAGTGTGTTGTGGTATTTTTTATCTGCGTGAGGATTTTGGTGATTGGTAATTGTGCATTCTCTGTGGGGCTAAAGAGTTCGTTAGAAGATCGTATGAGGTTGGTGATGATAAGACGGGTGGACACCTTTTTCCATTTTGAACAGAGCCGTTAAGCCCCGTGCTGCCGATGGTACTGGAGTCGAATCCGGGAGAGTAGGAAGCTGCCACCTCTACTACTGCGTGACTGGAAGGTCTGTTATCCTAAGATGACAGACCTTCTTTTGTTTTGTATAAATTAAATTATATATTTGCAGTCTATTGGGGTGTAGCGCTGCCTGATAGCGCGCTACGTTCGGGTATAAAGGGCGTGGCCGGTTCGAATCCAGCTACCCCGACAAAAAAGCTTTAACATGACAACTGTTCAGATTCAATCATGGTGGTGGTGCCTATCTCGCAGGGGATGATGGTTGCCGCTTTGTGTTATCTGAAAGATACTATAGAAAGCCTACCGTTAGTCCCGGTGGGCTTTTTTGCGTTTTATACTCTCTAAATAATGCCAAACTCTTAGCTAAACATGGTTACGGACTTAACCCAAACGGATGTGTACACCATCCAAACAAAACATCGGCGAATGCTGGCTGATATAATTACACCAGTCAGCATTTACCTGCGTGTTCGAGATCGTTTCCCTACAAGTATCCTGTTGGAAAGTGCTGATTATCATGGTAATGACAATAGTTTCTCTTACATTGCCTTTGATCCAGTTAGTCGGTTCGAGTTTCATCAGAATAAATTGAAAGTACAGTTGCCAAGTCAGGAGGAAACGGTTAAAATGGCTACTATGCGTGAATTGATACCGGCTCTTCAGCAATATAAATCAAATTTTCGGGCTAAAGCAGGCCAGTACACCTTTATCTCGTATGGCTTGTTTGGCTATTTTGGTTTTTCGGCAGTAGAGGGCTTTGAAGATATAAAGCTACAGGCTGTTGTCCCTACTGAAAATGACATTCCGGCGGCTATTTTTCAGGTATATCGCTATGTAATTGCCATCAATCATTTTAAGGATGAACTTCATCTTTTTGAGCATTCGTATGTTCGGGAGGGGGAGCATGCGCCGGAAAGCCGATTAGACGAGATTGCGTCGATTATAACCAGCCGCAACTTTGCGCTGTATTCCTTTGGATTGACTGGTGAGGAAACATCTAACTTTTCGGATGATGAGTTTAGGGAGGTTATTCAACACGGAATTGACCATTGCAAGCGGGGCGACGTATTTCAGATTGTGCTATCACGCCGGTTTCAGACTCCGTTTCGGGGTGATGAGTTTAACGTTTACCGGGCGTTGCGGTCGTTGAATCCATCACCGTATCTCTTCTACTTTGATTATGGTAGTTTCAAACTGTTTGGCTCGTCGCCCGAATCGCAGATTGTGGTAAAGGATGGGAAAGCGACGATTTATCCCATTGCCGGAACGTTTCGGAGGACGAGCGACGATGCGAAGGATGCGGAACTGGCGCAAAAGCTGTATGATGATCCCAAAGAATCGGCAGAACACGTGATGCTGGTTGATTTGGCCCGGAATGATCTAAGCCGAAATTGCAACAAGGTTGAGGTAGAGACATTTAAGGAGGTTCAATATTACTCACACGTCATTCACCTTGTTTCGAAGGTTGTGGGTCAACTGAATGAATATGCCGATCCGCTCCAGATTGTAGCTGAGACCTTTCCGGCGGGAACCCTGTCGGGGGCACCAAAATACATGGCCATGCAATTGATTGATCAATACGAAAACCAAAGCCGGGGTTTTTATTCGGGAAGCATTGGCTACATGGGTTTCGATGGGGAGTTTAATCACGCCATTATGATTCGGACGTTTATGAGTAATAATAACTCGCTTTATTACCAGGCGGGGGCCGGTATTGTAGCCAAATCGTCGGTGGAGAGTGAGTTGCAGGAAGTACATAACAAACTGGCTGCGTTGCGGTCGGCTATTGAACAGGCAAAGAGTTTATGAAAATCCTTGTTTTAGATAATTACGATTCGTTCACCTATAATCTCGTCTATATTCTACGGGAGTTGGGGAATCAACCCGATGTGATTCGGAACGACAAAATCAGTGTTGAAGCGGTTGGGCAGTACGATAAAATACTGTTGTCGCCGGGGCCGGGATTGCCTTCGGAAGCTGGTATTCTGCAAGATTTAGTGCGTGAATACGCGGCAACTAAGTCGATTATGGGTGTTTGTTTGGGGCATCAGGGGATTGGCGAAGTATTTGGAGCGACCCTCGAAAACCTTGGTGATGTGTTGCACGGCGTGGCGCATCAGGCTTTTGTTCTGGATCGCGAAGAGCATTTATTCGACAGCTTGCCAGACGACCTGACGGTTGGGCGGTATCATTCATGGTCGGTGATGCGGGAGTCGATACCTGCCGATTTACGCATAACGGCTGAAGATGAAAATGGCCGGGTTATGGGGCTACGGCATGTTCGCTATGATGTGCGGGGTGTGCAGTTTCACCCGGAATCGGTGTTGACGGTTGGGGGTGTTACGATGATGAAAAATTGGCTAAAAAGATGAAAGAGATACTGAATCACCTCTTTGAGCATAAGACGCTTACAAAAGAACAAGCTCGGCAAATGTTGCTGGGAATAGGTCGCGGAGATTACAACACAGCTCAGATTGCCTCCTTTCTGACGGTTTATATGATGCGTAGCATTCGGGTGGAGGAGTTGGAAGGCTTCCGGGATGCTATGCTGGAACTTTGTGTGTCGATAGACTTGTCTGCTTATGACCCAATGGATTTGTGTGGAACCGGGGGCGATGGTAAAGACACGTTCAACATCTCTACACTGTCGGCGTTTGTGGTGGCTGGGGCGGGTCAGCGAGTGGCCAAACATGGCAATCACGGGGTTTCATCCATGTGTGGTTCATCGACTGTAATGGAATATCTGGGGCATAAATTCACCAACGATGCAGGCGAATTAAACCGCCTGATGGAGACGGCAGGAATCTGTTTTCTCCATGCTCCCTTATTTCATCCGGCCATGAAGAATGTGGCTCCAATTCGGAGAGATTTAGGGGTAAAAACGTTTTTTAACGTATTGGGACCGTTAGTCAACCCTGCAAAGCCCCAAAAACAACTCGTTGGCGTATTTAATCTTGAATTAGCCCGATTATATGCGTACCTTTATCAGCAAACAAACAAACAGTTCATGATTCTTCATGCGCTTGATGGCTATGATGAAGTTTCCTTGACAGGATCGTTCAAAGTAATTACGAACAGTACCGAGCAGTTGTTAAGTCCGGCAGCCTTAGGATTAGACACGCAAACACAAGAATCGCTATCTGGCGGGCATACGGTTGAAGAGTCAGCACGTATTTTTATGAACGTGTTGAAAAACAAGGCAACTGATGCTCAGAAACAGGCTGTTTTGGCAAACTCTGCTATGGCTTTGATAGCCACTAACAGAGCGGCAACTCGTGAGGAAGCAGTCGCTTTTGCCCGTGAATCAATAGACAGCGGACGTGCTTTAGAATGCTTTAAAAAATTAGTTGCCTGAGTTCCACCAAACGAATGACTATTTTAGATCATATTATTGCTCAAAAGAAAGTAGAAGTAGCCCGGCGCCGGGCAACAGTTTCGGAGCGGGCCTTGGAAAACTACCCCCTGTTCGGTCGTACTGTAAACTCAGCAGTTGCTGCTATTCGCGCCACTAACTCGACTGGTATTATCGCTGAATTCAAGCGAAAATCGCCCTCAAAAGGACTTATTAATGGGGCGGCTGATGTGACGGAAACGACACGTGGCTATGTTCAGGCAGGAGCGGCTTGTTTGTCGGTGTTGACAGATGAGCCGTTTTTTGGTGGTACACCTGCCGATTTGCAAGCCGCCCGGCAAGCAAACCCACACACGCCCATTCTTCGTAAAGATTTCGTGATCGACTCTTATCAACTCCTCGAAGCCAAAGCCTGGGGAGCCGATTTGATATTGCTGATTGCGGCTTGTTTGTCGGCCACAGAAGTGGCTGACCTGAGCCGGTTCGCGCATGAACTGGGCATGCAAGTGATTCTGGAGGTACACGATGCCGACGAATTGGAGCAAACGTTGTGTGATACGGTTGACTTGGTGGGTGTGAACAACCGGAATTTGAAGACCTTCGAGACATCGGTAGAAACGTCGATTCAGTTGGTTGATCGGATACCGGCTTCGTTTGTACGCGTGACGGAAAGCGGTTTGTACGACGCAGCTACGATGCTGCGATTGCGCGAAGCCGGCTACGATGCTTTCCTGATTGGGGAGGCCTTTATGAAAACAGCGGCTCCCGATGCGGCTTTGTCGGCACTGGTGGGTGAACTGAAGGAGCAAAAAATTGCTAACCCTTTTTAACTGACTGTCGTATGAATGTCAAGGTGTGTGGTCTGTGCGATGCCGAAAACTTAAAAGAAGTGACGGCTTTGAATCCTGATTTTGTAGGGTTCATTTTTTACGACCAAAGCCCGCGCTTTGTGGGTGATGAGTTGGATGTTGATGTGGTACGGGCCTTGCCAAGATCGATTCGGAAAGTGGGTGTATTTGTGAACGCTATCCCTGAGTCGATTATTCGGAATGTGAAGAAATACGATTTGCAGTATGTTCAACTGCACGGCACTGAAACACCTGATTTTTGTAAAAGCCTTAAAATGAGGGGCGTAAATGTTATTAAGGCGTTCCGGGTTGATGAAACATTTAATTTCAGTATGCTCAACAACTACAAGAATCAGTGTGATTTCTTTTTATTTGATGCCAAAGGCGACCAACCTGGTGGCAACGGTTTTGCGTTTGATTGGTCGTTGCTGAACAAGTACGACAACGACAAGCCATTTTTCATTAGCGGAGGTATCGGCTTGGAAAATCTGGCTGATATAGAGCAAATTCGACACCTGAAACTATACGGTATTGACGTAAATAGCCGGGTTGAAGTGTCGCCCGGTGTGAAAGACGTAGAGAAAATTCGGGAGTTGATTGCCCTCCTGAAGCCGGTTGAGGAAGAGGAAGAAGTATGACACACTTGTTATGACTGTTTTAGAACCACAAACCTCTTTTGAGGTATCAAATAAAGGCTTTTATGGCAGTTTTGGGGGTGCATTTATCCCCGAAATGCTGTATCCAAACGTGGAGGAACTCCGGCGGAATTATCTTGCCATTATGGGTGATCCGGCGTTTCAGGCTGAATTACAGGCGTTGCTGACGGACTATGTGGGTCGGCCAACACCCTTGTTTCTGGCCGAGCGACTCTCGAACCAGGTTGGAGCAACCGTTTACCTGAAACGCGAAGACCTGTGCCACACGGGAGCGCACAAAGTGAATAACACCGTTGGCCAAATCTTGATTGCCAAACGACTGAACAAACAGCGGATCGTGGCCGAAACTGGGGCCGGTCAGCATGGGGTGGCCAC
This sequence comes from Rudanella sp., assembly GCA_026785985.1. Classification (GTDB taxonomy): domain Bacteria; phylum Bacteroidota; class Bacteroidia; order Cytophagales; family Spirosomataceae; genus Rudanella. The sequence continues at coordinate 10,507 of JAJAYX010000389.1, forward strand.
GGCGACGGTATGCGCCCTGATGGGCTTGGAGTGCATTGTGTATATGGGGTCGATTGACATGAAGCGTCAGCAACCCAACGTTGACCGGATGCGAATGCTGGGGGCTACAGTGGTGCCGGCAACGAGCGGCAGTCAGACCCTGAAAGATGCCACAAACGAAGCCATGCGGCACTGGATCAATAACCCGGTCGATACGCACTACATTATTGGCTCCGTGGTGGGGCCACACCCGTACCCCGACATGGTGGCGCGGTTTCAGTCGGTGATTTCGGAAGAGATCAAAACGCAGTTGCTGGCCAAAACGGGCCGCGAAAACCCCGATTATGTGGTAGCCTGCGTGGGTGGGGGTAGTAATGCAGCCGGAGCATTTTTTCATTATTTACATGAGCCATCTGTGCGGTTAGTGGCGGCTGAAGCTGCCGGTTTAGGCGTGTTATCGGGGCATTCGGCGGCAACAACCGCGCTGGGGAAGCCGGGTGTGTTGCACGGAAGTCGCACGATTTTGATGCAAACCGACGACGGTCAGGTGACAGAACCGTATTCCATTTCAGCGGGACTTGATTACCCAGGCATTGGGCCGTTGCACGCGCACTTATTCAATTCGGGGCGGGGCGACTTTTATGCCATTACCGACGATGAAGCGATTCAGGCTGGTTTCCAGCTGAGCAAGTTAGAGGGCATTATTCCGGCCATCGAAACGGCTCACGCGCTGGCGGCTCTGCCCAAAATGAATATGAAACCGAGCGATGTTGCCGTGGTTTGTTTATCGGGCCGTGGAGATAAAGATCTGGCTATCTATTCAAAGTATTTGTAATGCCCACCACCTCCGATTATGGAATCACAATTAGTTGATAAACAAGCTGTTCAGGCGAATCGAATAACGGATGCTTTCACTCAAAAATCCGGCAGCTTGCTGAATGTGTATTTCACGGCGGGTTTTCCAAACCTTGGCGATACCGTGTCCGTGTTAGAAGGTTTGGAGCAGGCGGGTGCCGATTTCGTTGAAATTGGGATGCCCTATTCAGACCCGGTTGCCGATGGCGAAACCATTCAGAAAAGCAACATGCAGGCGTTGGAGAATGGCATGAGTTTGACCGTTCTGTTTGAGCAGTTGGCTGACATCCGAAGCCGGGTATCAGTGCCGATTTTGTTGATGGGCTATATAAACCCGGTTTTGCAATTTGGCGTGGAGCGGTTTTGCCAAAAGTGCCAGGAAGTGGGCGTGGACGGCGTTATTCTACCTGATTTGCCGCTTGACCTATACTTAGACGAACACGAGCCGATTTTCCGCCACTATGGCATTCTGAATATTTTCCTCATTACACCCCAAACTACTGACGACCGAATCCGGCTCATCGACGAGCATTCAGAAGGATTTATCTACATGGTTTCGTCGGCAAGCATTACGGGATCTACGAGTGGTGTTAGCGATGAGATGCTGGCCTACTTCGACCGAATCAACGCCATGAATTTGCGAAACGCGCGCCTGATTGGATTCGGCATTAAAGATAGCGAGACCTTCCAGATGGCCAACAAATATGCCAGCGGAGCCATTATTGGCAGCGCGTTTATCCGGCTTTTGCAGGAAAACGGTGCCGATGTGGGTAAAATAACGGCATTTGTTGAGGGTGTAAGAGGGTAAACTCAGCAGAAGAAAGAGGAAAGACAGCGGAAGAACGACTTTGTACGCTTATAGCGAAGTCGTCCATCTGCTGTCTTTCCCCGTTTATTCCATGAAGAATCTATTAGTTTGCCTATTCATTGGAGGCTTCGCGCAATCCTCCTACATTCGGCACAGTAAGCCGTTCGTCGCTCAGCCCCTTAATATTCTCTGGATTTCGTGCGAAGATATGTCGCCCCGGCTGGGTTGCTATGGGGATAACACTGTGCCAACACCCAATATTGACCGGCTGGCGCGTGAGGGGGTTCGATTTACGAATGCGTTCTGCACAGCAGGTGTTTGTGCGCCGAGCCGGAATGCCATCATCACCGGTATGTACCAAACCAGTCCGGCTGAGACGGATGTAAAGGCCAAAGAGATTGCCGGAAACGGCGGAACGCCTTTGGTCGTAATCGAAAACGAGCGCGTGATGGGCGTGCAGAATATTATTAAACCCGGCATCTCGGAACGCTTTGACCGCCTGCGTAAAATGGGCGATGGCACCAACGATGCCCCTGCTCTGGCGCAGGCCGATGTGGGTGTGGCGATGAACTCTGGCACACAGGCCGCCAAAGAAGTGGGCAGCATGGTAGACCTTGACAACGACTCAACCAAACTGATTGAGGTGGTCGAAATTGGCAAACAATTGCTCATTACGCGGGGCGCGGGCAAAAAGGTCGTTGCTGCCGAACGACTGAATCAATTAGTTGATGACTATACAAAAGGGCCGGTTTTGGGTGTCTTTGCCCCCTCAACCATTAACGTATTGAAGTTGAACGTCGCACTGGACGCGCTGTGGAGACGCAAAATTTTGCGTCTCGGCGGGCCGGTAGGATTTGCTGACGCATAAGGAGACGCAAATTTTTGCGTCTCTACAAGAATCATCAACAAAACCACAATAATGAAACTGATTTTAACAGCCCTGGCTCTGGTCTCGGCTATTCATGCAACGTTTGCACAAACCAGCGATACAACGGTAACACTAGCACCAACTCGAGCTAACTCAAATGCTGGCCTAACGATAACGGGCTACGTAGAAGCCTATTACACCCATGATTTTACAAGTCCGAAAACCAGTCAGGAACGGCCCGGATTTTTGTATAACCACAAGCGTAACCGCGAATTGAACCTGAACATTGCGTTCGCTAAACTGGCTTACTCGGCTGACCGCGTGCGGGCAAATCTGGCTCTGCAAGTTGGTACGTATGTCCAGTATAACTATGCCGCCGAGCAGGATCTGGTAAAGAACATTTTTGAGGCTAATGCGGGCGTAAAACTCTCGAAGAACCACGATCTCTGGCTCGATGCAGGTTTGTTTGCGTCGCACATTGGGTTTGAAAGTGCCATCTCTAAAGATTGCTGGATGCTGACACGCAGTATTTTAGCCGAAAATTCGCCCTACTATTTGTCGGGTGTCAAGCTAACCTACAACACTGGAAATGGCAAATGGACGCTGTTAGGAATGGTGACTAACGGCTGGCAACGGGTGAAAAAATTAGATGGCTACAGTGGCCCCTCATTCTCAAACCAAGTGCAATATCGTCCCTCGTCGAATCTGACGCTGAACTGGAGTTCGTTTGTTGGTTCCGACCGCCCGGATTCGTTGCAGCAGGGTCGGTTTTTTAATAATTTCTACGCCATAATTAACCCTACAGGTCGCTTTGGTGTAACGCTGGGCTTTGACGTTGGTGCAGACCGCAAGCCAGTTGTGCGCACGGGTTCCGATCAGCGAGTGGATGGGGGTGGTAATTATGTTTGGTATTCGCCGGTGGTGATTGCCCGCTACAAAACCTCCGACCGAAGTTCTCTGAATGGTCGGGTAGAATATTACGACGATAAAAATGCAGTCATTATTGACATACCCGGCTTCGAAACAACGGGTTACTCACTGGGTTATGACTACGCCATTTTACCGTCGGCCCTGTTTCGCGTTGAAGGCAAAGTATATAAAAGCCAAAAGCCCATTTTTGAGAGTAAGAACGGGTTAGTCAGGAATAATGCGAGCCTGACAACGAGTTTAGCGGTTAGTTTTTAAAAATGGTATGCAGAGTTAGGGAGTTACACAGAGACGTTATCACGTCGATGAACGGCCAAATCGGGCTGGATACGAGTGTTACCGACGGAGCCGCGTTCTGGTTTCGATTGCCGGTGGGGTAGGGGGCGTTACCCCCAATTCTTCAGCCCCAGTAACTTCTTGCCCAAATCCGACAGTTCAGCGGATTGATAACGGGTCTTTTCCCAGTTGCGGGGGTCGCCGGGGAAAGCGTAGCCTTCGGGAGCTTGCCGGTCGCGCCACGAGGTGATGCGCCACTGCCGGAGAGCTTCGTTGTCTTCCTGGGCGGGCATCATCGAGATATACTGGGCAATTCGCACCTTGTATTTGGTGTGGTTGGGCCGGATGCCGTGGGGCAGTGTGCTGTTGAAAATCAGCAGGTCGCCCGCTTCCATTTTCACCTTCTCGAAAGCAAAGCCGGTGGTGTCGGGTTTGAATCGGTCGCGGTCGTCGGGTTGGGTCAGTTTCCAGGTGTCGTAGGTGCGGTAGAGTTCGGGGAGGCACTGGAAACCGCCCATATTCTCGTCCAATTGGTCGGCGAGTGCCAACACGCCCTGCACGTTTTGAGGGCGGGTTTCGGGGTCATAATCCCAGTGGATGAACCCCTTAAACGGCTGGTCGGGGCTAATGGGAAAATTCAGGTTGGCCCGGTCAATAGTGACCCAAAGATCGTCCACTCCCCACACATCCACGAAGGCATCATAGACCCGTTGCGTTTGGCGGTTATCCCACTGATACTGATGGTTATAGACCTCCACCATGCCGGAGCAGATGAGTTCTTTCATGCGCATTTCGGCACGGGGCGGGGCATACCAGGTAGCCGGATCGTTGGGGTCTTTTTCTTCAAACTCCCAGAGTAAATTGGCCATTCGCTCGGCTTGGGGCTTCGGAACCGCCTGTTTGATAACGATATAGCCGTTGGTCTTCCAGAAGGTCCAGTCGTCTTCGGAAAGCACACGAAGCGGCTTATTGTTGGAGCGGTCGTTCAGGCTTTTTTTGCTGCTCGTGGCGGTTGACGGGTTTCCCGGAATGTCTTTGTGAGCATTGTCGGGTACCATTGACGGAGTCATCGTGGGAGTCATGGTTGGTTGCATCGTTTCCATGAGAATAAGATGTTTAGCGGTTTTTGTTGAAACAAAGGTAGGACAGCAGCCCTACTCATTTCTTCGACCATAGTAGCCAGTTTTTGCACTATATTGCTCTTGAGTTCCTTTTCTGATTGTCTAGGCAATAATTTTGAACAAAAAATCCCCATGAAACTTGCCCGCGAACAGATTCAACCCGACACTGATAGTTCGTTTCATATTCTGCTAACCCCGCACCTGAACGACACGTTTTTCTGGCATTATCACCCTGAGTATGAAATCGTGTATATCGACGGTGCCAACGGAACCCGGCATGTAGGCGACCATATTTCGCGCTACGAAGGCAGCGACCTGGTATTTATCGGCCCCAATATCCCCCACCTCAACTTCGATTATGGCGTAAAGACCGACTACCGGAAAGTGGTGGTGCAACTGAGCGAGTCGTTTTTGGGAACACAGTTCTGGCAAGCCCCGGAGTTTAGTCAGATTGGCCACCTGTTTGAGCAGGCCCGGGCGGGTTTGTCGTTTCATGGTCAAACCAAACAGCTTGTGGGTGAGCAACTTCAGCAATTGGCCGACCTGCCCGTTTTTGAACGCATTCTGGCTTTATTGCGGATTTTTCAGACGCTGGCCAATAGTGCAGAACGTTCCTCGCTGGAGGGAAAACCCGTGAGCAGTACCTACAACCTGAAAGAAGAGCAGCGACTAAAACGGACGTATTTGTTTATCGAGGAAAACTACACCCGCAAAATCGACATTGCCGAAGTAGCGACTTTGGCCAACCTGACCTCAGCCGCCTTTTGTCGGTATTTCAAACGCATGACTCGCCTGACGTTCACCCAATTTTTGAACCAATACCGCGTGAATCAGGCGCAAAAACTACTTTTGGCAGGGAGCAACGTAACCGAAGCCTGCTTTGCCAGCGGGTTCGAAGGGTTGTCGTATTTCAACAAGATTTTCCGGCGCGTTACGGGAGAGAACCCGTTGGGGTTTAAGAAACGGTTTGGTTAATTATTCTGATTATCAGACCCTAATAATGATTACTTGGGCGACTCAGCAGCCGTAACGGTGCGAGTAAACAAAAGGGAATTCCACATCGGGAACATATCGGTGAGCAGAAAATAGCTTTGATATGGAACAGCAGTACTAAACTCCCCTGAATTATCAGGAACCTGACGTAGTTGAAGCCCGTTTCCCTGACTATTCATCATGGTTCCTGCTCCGTAAAAATGAGTCACAGACAAAATCTGATTTTGTTGAAGCGGTGTATTGGATACCGTGTGCAGAAAATAGCCCATCGTTTCGGTCTCGTTATAAGGCTTAAGTTGGTTATGAATGTTGCCCGACAACGTCACAATTACCGCGTCGGGTCGCTTTTGGAGTGCTTGAAGCAAATTTTCGGCCATGCTCCGATCCCGCGATAAATGGGGTATTTGCTCGTCTGTTTGGTCAAACAAAACCAGCGTCACGTTGGGATTACGATGATACCGCCAAACCAGATCGAGCCAGGAAGAGTTATGGCGCCCGTCCATCAAGAATAATTTTTTCCAATGCGCCTTGAGACTGTCTAATTGCCCCGCACGGATATACGCATCGGCTTTGGTTCCCACAGCTTCAAGGCCCAAAATAACGGGCCGCTGTTGACTCAATAAGGTCTCAACCACCCCTTGTGCGAACTCCGGTGGCTGTTTTGTGCCGTGCATTTCGCCAATCAGAATGGCCTGCTTCGACCGAATGGCCTCATATAAACCCGGTGTCGCGGCTGTCCGGCTTGGTAGTTCAATCGCTCCATCCTGAATAAGTTTAGCAGTATTTGACTGAGCAATAGCTACTTGGTTGATTGAAAATAGAACAACAGCAAATGAAAATACTGATTTCAGTGATGGTGGAGGGGACATGAATAAAGGTGTTTAGGAAAAAAAGCACATTGGCACCAACTCACACTTCCACGTTCTCCAATTCAGGTTGCCGGGAGGCCACAGCTGCCAATCGCCACAACCAGCCAAGCGAGACCACCGCCATCGCCCCGCTGCCAACCGCTAACCATAGTCCCCCGGCCAGTGGCAAAAGCAGCCAGACAGCCGCAACTGCACAGACAATCAACCGGAGAGCTTCGGCCCGATAAGCCCAGGTGCGGCCCTCGAACAGCCAACCGAAGTTGACAACAGTAAGACCAATGAGCAGGGCAATGAGCGATTTCTGGCCCCAGTCTAATTGCCCCTGAAACTGCAAAAACGGAAAGGTCGCTAACACCATCAGCCCGTATTGAAGCAAGACGTAGTAATTCACGCCCTGCGCCGACGACGTATCGAACTTTTGGTAATTATCACGGCTCACATCAGGAATGGGTTGGTAAACCGCCATTTTAGCATCATAGCCAGGTTTGTAAAACAGCACTTTCAGCTTATCGGTTAGGCTCGATGCGTTACGAAGTTGCGCCCCAATGTGTTCGTAATGTGAAAAATTGGCCCAAATCGGGTTCCAGCTATTGATGGGCGTGGTGATGCCATAGACGGGCCGCTCCTCCTCCACCTGAAACGTCCCAAACATCCGGTCCCAGATAATGAACGTACATTCGTGGTTCTTGTAGATGTATTTTGGTTTGCGTCCATTATGCACCCGGTGGTTCTAATGCGTATTCATGAACGACTCCAGGAACCCCATCCGGTCGATCATTTCAGTGTGAATCCAGAACTGGTAAATCAGGTTGAAGCCGCCCACAATGAGCAATTGGGGCGTATCAAAACCAAGAAGGGCCATCGGGAGGTAGAACGGGGCTGTCCAAACGCCCTGAAACCAGCTTTGGCGCAGGGCCCCCGAGAGGGTATATTCCTCGCTTTGGTGATGCACCACATGGCCGCTCCAAAACAGGTTCACCTCGTGACTCATGCGATGCGCCCAGTAGTAGCAAAGGTCATACAGCACAAACGCCAGCACCCAACTCCACCACGTATAAGGC
>JAJAYX010000390.1 GCA_026785985.1 Rudanella sp.
CAAACGATTTCCACTAAATTATATGGTATCCGTAAGACCCGACGAGGTGTCCGCTATCCTTCGCGAGCAACTATCCGGCGCACGCACTGAGGCAGAACTCGAAGAAGTCGGCACGGTACTGCAAATCGGCGACGGCGTAGCACGTATCTACGGCCTCTCGAAAGTGCAGGCTGGTGAATTGCTGAGTTTCGAGAATGGTTTGCAGGCACTCGCCCTGAACCTCGAAGAAGATAACGTCGGTGCCGTATTGTTCGGTGACTATTCCGAAGTCAAAGAGGGCGATACCGTAAAACGTACAAACCAAATTGCCTACGTCAATGTCGGCGAAGGGATTTTGGGCCGGGTGGTCAACACCCTCGGTCTGCCCATCGACGGTCTTGGTCCCATTCAGGGCGAGACGTTCGAGATGCCTCTGGAGCGCAAAGCTCCCGGCGTAATCTTCCGTCAGCCCGTAACGGAGCCGCTCCAGACGGGTATCAAATCCATTGATGCGATGATCCCCATCGGTCGGGGTCAGCGCGAGTTGATCATCGGCGACCGCCAAACGGGTAAAACCGCCGTGGCTATCGACACGATCATCAACCAAAAAGAATTCTACGACAAAGGCGAACCCGTTTTCTGTATCTACGTTGCCTGTAGCCAGAAAGCCTCGACCGTGAAGCAGGTAGAAGCCACGCTCCGCAAAGCCGGCGCCATGGCATACACCGTAATCGTGGCCGCCAATGCCTCTGATCCGTCGCCGATGCAGTTCTTTGCTCCGTTTACGGGTGCCGCCATCGGCGAGTACTTCCGCGATACGGGTCGCCCGGCACTGGTTGTTTATGACGACTTGTCGAAGCAGGCCGTAGCCTACCGCGAGGTGTCGCTGCTGTTGCGTCGTCCACCGGGCCGCGAGGCATATCCGGGCGACGTGTTCTACCTACACAGCCGCTTGCTGGAGCGGGCCGCCAAAATCACGGCCAACGACGATATTGCCCAGCAAATGAACGACTTGCCACCGAGCCTGCAGGGCAAAGTGAAGGGCGGTGGTTCGTTAACGGCTCTCCCAATCATCGAAACCCAGGCGGGCGACGTGTCGGCGTATATTCCGACCAACGTGATCTCAATCACCGACGGGCAGATCTTCCTTGAGTCGAACCTGTTCAACGCTGGTATCCGTCCGGCCATCAACGTAGGTATTTCGGTATCGCGGGTGGGTGGTAACGCGCAGATCAAGTCGATGAAGAAAGTAGCCGGTACGCTGAAACTCGATCAGGCTCAGTTCCGCGAACTCGAAGCCTTCTCAAAATTCGGTTCCGACCTCGATGCCTCCACCAAACTGACCATTGAACGCGGTCGCCGGAATCAGGAGATTTTGAAGCAGCCTCAGTATTCACCCGTAGCGGTTGAGCAACAGGTAGCCATTATCTACGCATCGGTGAATGGTTTGCTCGACAAAGTGCCCGTGAACAAAGTACGCGAGTTTGAAAGCGAGTTTACGCTGATGCTGCAAACGCAACACCAGACCGCCCTCGACGACCTCCGCCAAGGCAACCTGAGCGAAACAGCTACCTCGGCCATCAAAAAAGTAACCGCTGACCTGTCGGCGAAATACGCGTAAACAGTGAACAGCCAACAGTTATCAGTCCCGGTGGGGAACCGCAACAGTATTACTGAGGCTCATAACTGTTGGCTGTTGGCTGATAACTGATAACTGAAAAATGGCCTCATTAAAGGAAGTCCGTAGCCGGATTAGTTCGGTAAGTTCGACGCAGCAGATCACGAAAGCTATGAAAATGGTGGCCGCTGCCAAACTTCGCCGGGCACAGGACAATATCATTCAAATGCGCCCCTACGCTCAGAAGTTGAGCGAAATGCTGGGTACGGTGTCTGCCGGGGCCGATGTTGCTGCCGAAAGCCCGTATAAAACCGTTCGTCCGGTTGAGCGAATACTGATGATTGTGATCACCTCGGACCGGGGTTTGTGCGGAGCCTTCAACACCAACGTGGTGAAAGCCGCTCTGACTCGAATCAGCGAGCAGTATGCATCGCAGCAAAGCCGGGGTAATGTGGAGATCATGGCTATCGGCAAAAAAGGAGCCGAAGCCTTCGCCCGCCGGGGTTTCAAGGTGAACCGGGAGTTTGTCGATTCGTTCGCCAAGCTGAGTTTCGCCAATGTCCGGTTAGCTGCCGAATCGGCAATGGCCAGTTTCGTAGCGGGTCAGTACGACGTGGTTGAGGTGGTTTATAACGAGTTCAAAAACGTGGTAACTCAAGTGGTGCGGTCAATGCAAATGCTGCCTATCGTGTCAACAGCGGTAACGCCATCGACAACGGCAACTCCCACCGCCAATGCCAACTATTCGTTCGAGCCATCGGAAGAAGCAATCCTTGCCGAGTTGATCCCCAAGTCGCTGAAGATTCAATTATACAAAGCTGTTCTGGAATCGAATGCTTCTGAGCATGGTGCCCGGATGACGGCAATGGACAAAGCCACCGAAAACGCGGGTGAACTGCTTAAAGAACTTCGGTTGGTTTACAACCGAACTCGTCAGGCAGCCATCACCAAAGAGATTCTCGAAATTGTTGGCGGTGCCGAAGCGTTAGCCAAGTAACGTATAGATAGACCACCCCTCCGAATCATGTAGAAGGGGTTATACCGTACAGAATGCCCAAGAAATCCGGGAGTTTCTGCGGCCTAACCTGCTGGTTTTGAAACGCTGCAAACGGGTTTTGATTTCAAGCCTGCACGTCACCCACCAGCACAGCCGCTTCGTGCAGCAGTTCGGTGGCCATCAACTCGTCGGTGACGGCTTCGATCTGATCGTCGATGGCATCCACTGCTTCGGCGGTTAGCACAGTTGGGGCAGTTGCCATACCGAGAAGCAGTCGGCCCACGTAGAGCAGGTTGAGTGAAAACCGCAGGGGCGGCACATCGGGCAGCGGGCCACGAACCCAGGTTTCAGGGGTCATATCAGGTTGAAACAAGTTGACACAGTCGAAAAATAGGCGAACTTACGTAGCTGCGAGTCGGTAATTTACCGTTCCAACCCGGCTCCTGGCTTATTGTTTTGGGTTCCGTTTGGGCGGTTGGGTAAGGTTGTTCACCCACCAAAGCTATTGGCCGTTATATTTGTCGGTATACTACATTACCCATTCATGAAAAAACAGTTATTCATTTTTTGCTTACTGGCCACACTGCCAGGATTTGCACAGAAACCCGTAGCGAGTCGGGTTCAAAGCGGGGCCGACTTTGGCTTTGCATTCAAAAAGGATAACTACACTCCTGCTTTTACGTATTACCAACTCCTTAACATTGGCAATCAACGACTGGTATCTGTCGGATGGACAGCCCGTTTGGCAAAATATTTCGGTGACAATCTGAACTTCTACACTGCTCCGGCCCGCCTTACCCGTGGAGCCACTGGTTTTGAAGCCCTCGGCCCTTCCCTGAAATCGGCTAACATCGACACCGTTCGCTTCGATTACGTGACGAACACCTCCCTCAACTTTGGCGTTCGTGCCGAAGTTCACCTTGGCCCCGTTGATCTGGGTGGCAGTGCCGACATATTGGGTTTGGCTTTTGGAAAGACCCGCATCGGAAGAGTCATCACCTCATCGGGGTCCTACGTCGTTGCGGGAGCCAAAACAGACTCAACAGTCTATTTCACGGGCGACAACCGATACCAGCGGACGCGGCCCACGGGTGTTAACATTCGGTTGCTGGGCGACAATGACATTGGTAATCTGGCTACTGAGGTGTATGCCCGCTTTCATATTAACCAACGGTTAGCCATAAAAGGGGGCTACCAATGGCAAACCGCCGAGATGTATTTTCGCGACATAAAACCCACTGACGGGAACAAACGATACCGGCACCGCGTCGGAATGCCGTTTGTGGCGGTCACCTTTCCGTTTTTTAACTGAGGGGGCAAGGTAGAACCATCTTTGCTCTCCTTATCACTCAGCCGGGTAGTATCGCTTTGCGGTTTTCTTTTCTCCAGAAAACCCCTGCCTTACATGTCTGATTCCTATTTACTTGTGCTTTTTCTGGCAGCCATTGCGTTGCTGCTTTTTGCCATTATTCGGTTAAAAATCAATCCATTCCTTGTGTTGCCGGGCGTAGGTCTGCTCACGGGGCTGGCATCGGGTCTGCCCCTCCTGACGGTTGCCAAACTGCTCGGCGATGGGTTCGGGCAAACCCTGGGCAGCATTGGCCTGGTGATTGGCTTAGGCATAATTTTAGGGAATATGCTGGCCGATTCCCGCGCGACGGAGCAAATCGCGGGCCTTTTGCTGCGGGCGGTGGGGGCCAAACGCGCTCCATTAGCTATTGCCCTCACGGGTTATATCGTCTGCATACCAGTGTTCCTGAATGCCGCCTTCATCGTATTCATGCCCCTGTTGCGCGACCTCACCCGCAGCACCCGCATCCCCTTGGTAACGCTCGTTACGGCCCTCATTCTGGCGGGCATTGGCACCCACTGCATTGTGCCGCCCACGCCCGGCCCCTTGGCCGTGATGGGTACGTTGAAACTAGACCCCGGTGTGTTCATTGGCTGGGGAATGCTGGTGGCTTTACCCCCCATGTTTATCGGATTGGCAGCAGCCCTGAATATTGGCAAACAGGCTCACATGCAGATTGTGGATGAGGAGCCGATCCTCGAAAAAACGCCCATCACCGACAATCGTCCCCTGCCATCGGGCGGGTTGTCGATGTTCGTGTTACTGTTCCCGATTTTGCTGATTCTGGTGGGTAGTCTGACCGCCAATTTTTTGCCGCCAACCAGCGAAGCCCGGCCTGTTTTGGCGTTCATCGGCGACAAAAACGTGGCCATGCTTGTGGGTGTGGCAATGGCGGGTATGTTGTTGAGCAAGTACCGCCGGAAATCGTTTGAAGAAATCGTGGCCGATGGGGGAGCCAATGCCGGGTTGCTGATTCTGATTGTGGGGGCCGGTGGCTCGTTCGGGGCTATCATCAACGGGTCGGGCATTGCCGAATCGCTGGTAAAAACGCTTTCGTCCATGAACCTGTCCCTGCTGTGGCTGGGCTTTTTGCTCACAGCCATTTTGCGGGCAGCTCAGGGGTCGGCAACGGTGGCGGCTGTCACCACGGCCTCGCTCATGGCTCCCATGATTGCACCTGCGGGGGCTAATGCCATCCATGTAGGGCTGGCCATTTGTTGCGGGAGCGTTTGCTGTTCATTCCCCAACGATTCGGGTTTCTGGGTGATCTCGCGGTTTTCGGGCCTTAATGTCTCCCAAATGCTCCGCGCCTGGACTCTCACCAGCACCGTGGCGGGCATTGCTTCCTTCGCCTTTTTGCTCCTGATCGACTGGCTGTAGGTTACTCCCGCTACTGAACTCAACAGCCATTAACATACTCATAAAATCGAATCCAACGTCAGTTGCCAGATGCAGCGTTAGTCAAGTCAGGGTGTAGACAAAAAACTCTCGCTGGAATTAACGATATTTCGGCTTCACTTTCCTTGTCAGACAAGCCTCCTAAACAGTCGTTATGAGATTCCTGCTGTCCTTTATTTTCCCGGTATGCGTTGTGCTTGTCGGGAACCAGTCCATCCAAACCCCTGCCGCCAGCCCGAAAGGCTGGCAATACGAAAAAACAGTCGATATGTCGGGAGCTGCCCTGTACAAGGCAACGTTAGCCTCAGAGAATTCACCTCAGTTTCCTTATCCATTTGGGGGCGGGTCGGTGGTGATGCTGGCCATCAGAACTCGAAATGGGAGCACAAACGCCTATCTGGAAGTGTCGAAGGGTTTGTTCAATCACGGTTTCCAATCGGGCAAAGCCACCATCCGTTTTAACGCAAAGCCTCCTGTCACCTATACCCTCACGGCGGCTGCCAATGGCCGGGCCAATATTGTGTTTTTCGATACCGAGCAGCGGCTGATCCGGCAAATAAAGGAGTCAAAAACGATGATTGTCCAGGTGGCATTCGCGGGTCAACCCCTGATCGAAGCCCGCTACAAGTCGGCGGGTTTGCAATGGAAGCAATAAATAATTCCCCAAACGGTCATACAAAAACAGGAAAGTGCAGGTAAGTTAATCCCGGCATACTCCTTTACTTGCGAACTGACTATTCCTAAATCTATGAGTTCTTTATTGGGTATTTTGTTTCACAGTCTGGGCGGGTTCGCGTCCGGTAGTTTTTATCTTCCCTTCAGCCGCGTAAAGGGCTGGGCCTGGGAAAGTTTCTGGATCGTGGGGGGGGTATTTTCCTGGCTCATCGTGCCGCCCGTTGCGGCTTATCTGACCATCCCCGATTTTCCCACTATCATCGCCAACGCCGACCCGACCATCAAACTCATCACGTATATGATGGGCCTCATGTGGGGCATCGGCGGACTCACCTACGGACTCGGCGTTCGGTTCCTCGGTATGTCGCTGGGCAATTCCGTAGTGCTGGGCTTTTGCTCGGCCTTCGGGGCGTTGGTGCCCCCCATTTATTATACAATCAATCCTGTTGCGGGAAAAGCCTCGCTTACTGACATGATGGGATCTAATGGGGGGCAGTTAGTGCTGTTGGGGGTGCTGGTTTGTTTGGTTGGTATTGCCATTTCGGGCAAAGCGGGCATGATGAAGGAAGCCGAACTCACTGAAGCTGAGAAAAAAGCCAGTGTCAAAGAGTTCAGCTTAACCAAGGGTCTCATCATTGCCATCATTTCGGGCATTCTCAGCTCGTTTTTCAACTTCGGAATCGAAGCCGGCAAACCCTTAGCCGAAGCGGCCGTCCAACAGGGCGGCAACCCGCTTTTTCAGAATAACGTAACCTACGTGGTGCTGCTGTGGGGAGGACTAACCACCAACTTCCTGTGGTGTATGTACCTCAACGCCAAAAACAAAACCTTTGGCGACTATACAAATCCGAGAACGCCCATTGTTTCCAACGTTCTGTTTTCGGGTCTGGCCGGCACCATGTGGTTTCTCCAGTTTTTCTTTTATGGCATGGGCGAAAGCAAACTGGGCAACGGAGCTTCGTCCTGGATTCTGCACATGGCAACCATCATTCTGACCGCCAATTTTTGGGGCTTATACCTCAACGAGTGGCGGGGTGTTTCGGCCAGCACGTTTCGCACCTTTGTGGCTGGTATCGTCGTCATTCTGATCTCGATAGTACTGGTAGGCACTGGAAATTCCCTGTAAGAGGATACAATAGGAAAGTTACCCCCCTGTTACTGTTTACTTTAGCACCACAAAACCTCCAATACAACAAACCAATGATTTCTGAAACGACCACTCCACCCGCTCATAGTTTCAAACACGTTAGCTATCTGTGGGACGACGCGAAGGCCGCCGAATTCGATAAATTGCCGGAGGCAGAGCGCGAAGTGGCTCTGCTTATCTATCGCTCTAACCTACTTGGTGCTGACCTCCGACTCACCAACTACGGGGGGGGGAACACGTCCTGCAAAGCCATGACTCCCGACCCACTGACGGGGAAACCCACCGAAGCGATGTGGGTGAAAGGCTCCG
>JAJAYX010000391.1 GCA_026785985.1 Rudanella sp.
CGTACTCCGGCATGGGGTAACGCCCAGTAGGTGGCGAGCGAGAAAAGTCGAGTCTCCCGGCTCGCCGTAAATCCTAAAAGTAACTCAGAAAATTAGCGAAGCCGCCGTTCATGCCCTCACCGAGAAACTCCGCACCGACGGGTTCTACATCCTCGGCGAACCCTGCCGAACCGGCGATGGCTATTATGAAAGCGTGGTGTCTGACCCCGAACTGAACCGGGTTAAGATAAAGGGATAACCCTCACACCCCCGTTATCCAATCCAATATCATGCTCGATCTGGCTCCCGTTTCGCCGGTGCTGGGGCTTTTGGCTACACCGCGCAAGTCCTGAACAATCAGGTCAATCAACGGCTGTTGCACGTGGTCAGGAAAGGGGACGGTGATGATTTCGGAGCCGGTTTCGGTATCGACCCTGATGATAAAGTTCTCGAAGAACGAGAACGTAATTTTGCCTTTTGAGCCAATCAGTTGGGTTTGCTCCATGCGCTGTTCCTTGTTTACCGTAAAGCACCAACTCCCCGTCCCCAACACGCCCGATTCAAAGGCAAACGTGGCCACCACCAGATCGTCGGCTTCGTATAAACCGGCCTGATTCCGGGTTATTCCGCTGGCCGATTGAATGGGCCCAAGCAAAAATTCGAGCAGGTCGAATTGGTGCGAAGCAAGGTCGTGGAAAAGGCCACCGCCTGAAATTTCGGGCGTGACGCGCCAGTTGGGGAGCGGCCCCTCGCCTAATTCGCGGTCGGCGGGTTGCCAGTTCAGTTGGACGTTAACGCAGCGAACGTCACCGATGGTTTTCTGGTCGATCAGTTCTTTTACTTTCAAAAAGTAGGGTAAGGCCCGGCGGTAAAACGCCACAAAAAGCGGCATCCCCGTTTCCCGGCTGACCTGATTCATAGCGTCGCACTCAGCCGCATTCAGGGCCATTGGCTTCTCCACGTACACGGGTTTTCCGGCTCGCATAGCCCGAATGGCATAGTCGGCATGGCTGTCGGGTGGGGTAGCTATGTAAATTGCATTGACTTCAGGGTCATTGATGAGCGCATCGGCATCGGTGTACCAGGTTGGCACCTGATGCCTCTCGGCATAGTCGGCAGCTTTCTGGGCATCGCGTCGCATGACGGCCACCAGCGTTGACTGAGGCACTTTTTTAAACGCCGGACCGCTTTTCACTTCGGTCACGTCTCCGCAACCAATAATACCCCATTTCACTTGTTCCATTTGACTTTTTACGCGCAAAAAGCACGTATTTTGAGCGTAAAACCTACCTGTAAAAGAACTTCGATCCCTAGTTTACCCCAAAACGGCGCAATAAATGCAATCTGTCAATTTTATCTCCAGATGGATTGGATGCGTGATTAGTTCAGGGCTTCAAACTCTTTGATGGCCGTTGTTATTTCCTGAAGTGACTCGCTCAGTTTGTAGCTGTTATCACCATCCTCCATGTCCACGTTGGTCATAAAGCAGAAACCGGTCAGTTTATCCGGGTAAAACGCAAACAGGGTAGCAAGGCCCAAATCACCACCTGTATGCCCCACCCGTCCATTTTTAAACCACACCCAAAACACCCCGTAATTGTCTTCTTTAACGTTCAGGCCAACCGGGGTTGTAGCAAACTGCCGGGCAAACAACTGCTGAAACCCTGCTTTGGTCAGTAGGCCCGGTTGCCCGGCGTAGGCCCGCATCATAGCCAGCAAAAAGCGGCCTAAGTCTTCGTTGGTGGTATGGAGCATCCCGTCAGGATACGAGGCATGAATGTAACGGGGCAAGGGTTTTTCTTTTGTCCAATAGAGGGTTGCCCGTTGGCTTGGGGGTAGGTCTTTACCAAACCAGGCGGTATTTTTCATACCCAACGGGTCGAAAATCTCCGCTTTGGTAAACTCCGCAAAGGGTTGTTTCGTCACCAGTTCCACAATATATGCAGCCAGCGAAGAAGCCAGATTACTGTAGGAGTAGGTGATACCGGGGGCGGTTTTCCCGAAATTGTCTGCACTATACAGTGCCCCACCCGGCAGCAGATACGAACCCAACAGTTGGCCGAGGAGCTGTATTTTGCCATCGGTGGTGGCTTTCAACTCCGTTTGCATCCGGCGGGCTTCATCCGTCGTCAGCGATTCACCTGGCAAAATGCTAAACAAACTCAGGTAAGCCGACGGCCTGTCGAGAATGCCCGATGTGTGCGTTACCAGGTGTTTCACCAGAATCGGCGCACTGGGTACATTGGGATTTACTACCCGAAACGGCAAGACAGTGTTGATGTCCGTGTCGAGGGTCAGCAGCCCCTTTTCAACCGCTTTCATGAGGGCCAGCCCGATCATCAACTTGCTGACGGAGCCAATAGGTTGGGTTGTTTGGTTGGTGTAGGCCGTTTGACCCGCTACGTTCGCCAGACCAAAGCTTTGCTGATATGCGATGGTATCGCGCTTGACAATTGTGAGGGAAAACCCAGGGAAGAGCGACCGCTGGTAGATTTTCTGGAAGCGGGCAGTCAGGTCGTCGGTGCTGGTAATGGGCGTGGTCGATGAACAACTTACGAACAGGCTCAGGCCCACTCCAAACAGCAATAGGATACGCATAGCTACAAGGTGGTTAAACTTTCCACCAAAGGTAGGCCCTGCCTTAAGC
>JAJAYX010000392.1 GCA_026785985.1 Rudanella sp.
AACTCATTACCGGACTTACCGACCTGAATACGTCGGCCCCACTAACCCAGTTTCTTTGGTCATTCAAAACCCAGCAGGGTAAAAAGGGGCTTATTCGCTTCACTCAGGCCAGTGTCGATAAAACCGGGAACAAGGCTACCTTCACGTTCGACGTGAAGATTGAACGTTAACCCACCCCGGTGCTGTGGTGTCGTGAAATTCCCATTATGGAGGGACTGATTGAGTCTCCACCCGCTAACGTGATCGGCACGGGATTAAAGTAAACCAATAAACTCCATTCTCGCATGAAACGAAACCTGATTTGCCTGCTTTTTCCCCTGTTTCTAACCACTAACCTACTGGCTCAGAGCGTGGTTGGCACCTGGAGACGCACGGCCATGTTGCTCACCGAAGCCAATGGCAAAACGGAAGACATGATGCCAATGATGACCAAAAATATGCCCTGCACCGCCGAGATTACCTATTCGTTTATGGCCGACGGCACTATGCGCACCAACGTACCGGCCGCTTGTGGCCCTATAAAAAAGGCGGTCGAAAATGCCAATAAAGCGGCCCGTTGGTCGGTGAGTGGCAACAAAAAGAGAATTGTGGTGCCCGACAAAAGCCTGCCCGATGCTGATCATGACCTCACGATGAGCGGCAACACCATGACCTGGACATTCGACTATGGAGCCAATCCGCAAATGCCCAACCCCACCAAAGCCAAACGCATGGTTGTGAAATATCAGCGATTATGACGTGCATGGGACCATCGACCGCGACAATGACCATTAGTTTAGTCTGAATTTCGGAACGCCGGATGGCAAGTACACCATCACGCCTAACTTTTACATCAACGATACGGCACCGGGTCGCAAATGTAGTTCTCACACGTACAAACCCCTGATTCCTCATGAAACATATAGTCAGCACCATCATCTTTCTGATGATGGGCAGGGTGCTTTTTAACGTGTCGACTACGGGCGAAAACGCCGTGCGGATCGACGGAGCCAATCCTTACGTGTTATTCCGCAAAGTGAACGACACCGGCACCGAATATGGCTTTATCCGTACCTGGACCACCAACCCTTTCAATCCGGCGGCCTATCATGGCCTGGAACTGGGCGTACCACCTCCATCGGCCGGCCAACCCGCCAAGCACCTGATGTTTTCGACCAATTACAACCTCCGCATGGTGATTCTGGACAACGGCAACGTGGGCATCGGCATCAATAACCCGGCTCAGAAATTGGCCGTGAACGGCGCTATCCGGGCGCGGGAGTTGGTTGTGGAAACGAGCGGCTGGCCCGATTATGTGTTTGCCCGCACCTACCGGCTGCGTCCGCTGGCCGAGGTGGAGGAGTTCATCAACACGCACCGACCCCGATCAGGATACGACCGAACCACTACTGGGGTCTTACTTAGGAGCCAACACCAATGCGTCCTGCGTTTATACGGGGACCCGGCTCGACGAGTGTGGCATTCCCTACCAACCCTCAACCCGTAATGCCATGAGTTACGGGCGCGGTATCTGCCTAAACGAATTTACGGTGGGGCAGGCCACCCGAATGCGCTATTACCTGGCTAATGAGTCGGATTTTAGTACAATTCTGGCCCCCGAATCGGGCTTTTCGCCCATTTTTGGGTCAGTTAACTACCTGTCAGGCAATGTGTTCGAGGTGGCCCGCGATGTGCTTACCGTTGGCATGCATTCCAGGCGCGTGGTGTTGAAGCCGGGAGTCCGGTTTTCGCCGGGTGCGGGTGGGCGTGTGCAGGTAACGGCAAATGTCAATTGTCAATAAATGAGCAATAGGCATTCACCTGGAGATTAAATGGCCCTAAAAACCGGCTCTGATTCTACCGTGGGATGCTATTTTCATTAAATAAGCATTAACCTACTAATATGATATAGTTTTATTGAATTATCCATGAATACCTTTGTACCCAATCCGTTCCTCAAACACGTAGAATTCTTTACCCACTGTAGCTATAAAAAGAGCCGCCCTGTTTTAGGGCGGCTCTTACCTTTTAGGGCTATTTGACTTGTATCAGGCAATTTCGGAGGTAAATGTTTCACGAAAGGACAAAAAAATAAGCTGGTCAATCCGCCAGCTCTTTTTTTACCCACCGTAACTTGTACTATTGTACAGGTTCTTTTTTCAAAGAACGTGCCACAAATAAAAAAGGAATTAAAATGCAATGCAAGTATTCACCTACTTTTTTGTTTAAAGCCTACTTTTTGCCGCGTTGTGTCAGGTAAAAAACAGGTACACCGATACCGGCAATAAGCAGCCCCATACCCGTATTGAACGTTTTGGTGTATAACAAAATAACGCAAATCAAGAGGGTAGCCACAATGTATAGTGCTGGCACAATGGGGTAGCCGAAGGCCCGGTAAGGTCGCTCGGCTTGTGGTTCTTTCCGCCGAAGTATGAACAAACCGGCAATGGTAATCATATAAAAAATTAACGAAGCGAATGTGCAATAATCGAGTAGATCGCCGTAAGTACCTGACAGGCAAAGTAATGAAGCCCAGAGGCATTGCAGCCACAGGGCTTTTTCCGGCACCGAGTTTTTATTGAGGGAAGATGCCTGTTTGATAAACAGACCATCTTTAGCCATCGCATAATAGAGCCTTGCCCCAGCCAGAATCAGCCCGTTATTACACCCAAACGTCGAAACCATGATCAGCACCGCCATGATCGACACGGCTACATCGCCAAAAATGGTTGATACGGCGGCCGTGGCCACTCGATCCTGATCGGCAAACTGAATACCCCGGCCAATTACATCGGTGACAGCCGCTCCCGGCGAGCCGTGCAGGGGCAAGAGCGACAGATAAGCGACGTTGGCAAGCGCGTAGATGGTGGTCACGATGAGCGTTCCGAAGAACAGGGCCAGCGGAATATTCTTACGCGGGTTTTTGATTTCGCCCGCAATAAACGTCACGTTGTTCCAGGCATCCGCCGAAAACAGCGACCCAATCATCGACGTTCCGAAAGCCAGCAACAGGGCCATACCCGCCAACGGCACCACCGAACCCGTGGCACTCGTGGTGGTGGCTTGCCAGGCATTCTGAAAATTGGCCGACAGCATTCCGTTGCTCATCCCAATGCCAATACCCAGCACAATAACCCCGAACAAGGCAATCAGTTTGGTGGAGGTGAACAGGTTCTGAATGATTTTGCCGCTCTGCACACCCCGGCTGTCGAGCCAGGTGAGCAGCACTAAACTACTGATGGCATAGAGCGACCCCAGCGATATTTTCAACGAACCGAGCGTGTAGAAGGCATTTTCGGGGTTGAGGGCCGGAAAGAAAACCGCACTGTATTTGGTAAAAGCCACGGCCACAGCGGCAATGGTTCCGGTCTGGATAACCGTGAAAACCGTCCAGCCATACACAAACCCCAACAACCTGCCATAAGCCCGCTGAATATAGACATACTGCCCCCCGGCTTTCGGCATCATGCCCGCCAGTTCGCCGTAGCTCAGAGCCGCCGAAACGGTCAGCACGCCCGTTATTACCCACAGCATAAGCAGCCAGCCCGACGAGCCGAGGCTGCGGGCCATATCGGCGGAGACAATAAAAATGCCCGACCCGATCATCGACCCCGAAACGATCAGGGTGGAGTCGGTCAGGCCGAGGGAGCGTTTAAATTCGGTTTTTTCGTCAACGGCGGTTGGTTGTGCCATGTAGGTTTGGGGGTAAAGGATTGGGGGAATACCAGCGGCTTTGCTGGCGAAAATTGATTATTGAAACAATGCCAGTTGCCCTAATTGAGCAGGTGTCTGAACATCAAGTGGACTCAATACGTTTGAGTTGATAATGCTTTTGCGGTTGCCCGGTTGTTAGATTTTTCATGGATGGAAGGTATAAAAATGGCGTGGTAATTTTGGGATTCTGACCTACCAACGCCATAAGTGAAGCCTTCGCTTCCCTAACCGCAATACTCGCTAAAATGACTGACCTAACCAAGAACCGGGTGCAGTTCACGCTTAGCTTATGAGGTTACGCACGGACATTCGTCGGTGGTGCCCGAAGGCTGGGTCTATGTCGAGTTGGCCAACCTGACTGCCACCACCAAGGAGGTAGTGCTGTCGTTACCGCCGTTTCGCTGCTCACGGGTCACCCTGTTTCTGGCACAGGCGGGGCCACCAATGGCCAATCGACTCGACTCGGTGGCCACTTTCCGCAACAACACGCCCCTGGCAGAGCGGTTTTTCCTTTCCTATCAGTACGCTTTCCCTCTTACCGGGCCACCGGGCCAAACTACAGGCGTGCTGCTCCGCACCTACACCTGTGTTGCGTGTGCGTTGCTTGTATCCAGACGGTAGGCTCAACGGCCGGGCTTCTTGTTGGTATAGAACATGAGCTTTCTCCTCAAAAGGGTTCCGTTGCCCAATCGTCAATACTCCGTTCGGCGGAGTTGAAGTTTACCCCGATGGCCGTCAGCACCTTGCCCGATGCCCGGTACTTTTCCCCGTAGCCGTTGGCCCGCAACTGCGCCAGGGCCACTGCCGCGCTCTGATTGAACTTGAACTCGAACAGATAAACCTCGCCCGGTGTTTCCACCACCGCGTCAGCCCGGCCCTGTGACGAATGTACTTCACTCTGAATGTAGATGCCGAGGTAGCTGAAAATGATATGGATAAGCCCGTGGAACAAACCCTCGGTCTGTTTTTGGTAGGTTTCTGCCGGTAAATCCGCCAGAATCGAGGCCAGAATCTGCCGAATCCGACCCAAATCCCGGTTCAGAAACGCCGTGTTCATGTCGAGCATGGTGCGGCCCGTGTTGGTGCGGTAGCTGTTGTGGGCCAGATCGTCCAGCAGAAACTGGTACATACTCTCGCGCACCTCCTGATTGGGATAATCCAGAATGTAGGAACCCGGCAACACATCCCGCTCTTTGATGGTGAGGTAGCCTGTTTGGAAAAGCAACGAGACGAGTTCGATGTGTTCAATGTCGAACTTGTCGAAGGTAACACTGTTGACGGGGGTATTTTCGACGGCAAACTGCCCGTGTTTTCGCATCTGTTCGATCAGGAAAC
>JAJAYX010000393.1 GCA_026785985.1 Rudanella sp.
AAAACCGGGTAAGCCTTTTCATACTGTTTACAGGCAATATAGGCGCTGCCCAGCGGGCTACTGGCGTTAAATTCTGACTCACAGTCGCCCAATCGGGCCGATTCCTGTGCGGCATAACTCAGATAAGAGAGGGCTTGGGTCGGTTTCCCCTGTAGGGCGAGCACCGTTCCAATATTGCCGTAGCTGACTGCCTGTTGAATAACCGACCTGTGTTTCTGTCCAAACAAATAAGCTTTTCGATAGGCTCCAATGGCTTCCGGGTATCGTTCCATAGAGCGGTAACACTCGCCCACATCATTCAGTAAATTCCAGTAGAAATGCGCATATCGTTTAAAATGAGGATTATGCGAATCAAACGACGGGTGAGCCGCCCGTTGCCCCAACGTGAACATTCGAAGGGCCAGTTCGTATTCCTCGATCCTGAACAGGTAAATGCCAACGTACATCAAATGGTGATTCAGAAAATAGGTTCCGCCATGATAGGCCGCCAACTCGTTAATCGGCACCCGTTCGAGCAGTTTCAGCCCCTTCACGGCTCCCTCATAAGCCCAAATCCGGCGGGTGCGCTCGTCCATCGAGCTTTTATGTTCGCGGGTTATCAGACTGAGCAATAACCAACTGATTCCCTCTTCAATAATCAGCTCATTAACTTGGGCAAACTGCAGTACGTCACGCATTTGCGCTAAAGCGGTGGCCGATGTTTCTGCGTGTTTGGTCTGTTCGAACGCCTGATTACGAAACATAAAAAAACGCAACAGGCAAGCCGTTCGGTCGTCGGTGGCTTCCTCGCGCATCATGGCCAGATCAGCGGCTACCGTTGTCTGTCGGGGGTCATAGAAATTGAGCCAGTGTGCCGTCAAGTACTTATCAGTCAGCTTAAAACGAGCCGCACCCGAAAGGTTTCGGTACTGAATACGATCCAGCGGAACAGCCATGACCGCCGGGATAGTGAGCAACAAAGCAACCAAAAAGAATAAGATACGGGCGGGTATTTCAACGATATTCATCGCTCAAAGATGGCTAACTTTGTCTTGATTACCGCATCGTTTCTCTACTTTGTAACCGTTTGTGTTTCAATTCAAACAGTTCGTCGTTCACCAGGACCGGACCGCCATGAAGGTCTGCACCGATGCCTGTGTGCTGGGTGCCTGGATCTCTGCCGAACGCCTGTTGCTGCCCGGTTCGGAGCCGGCTATTCTTGACATTGGCACGGGCACGGGTTTGCTGGCTCTGATGGCGGCTCAAAATCACCCGACTGCCCAAGTCGACGCCGTTGAGATCGACCCGGATGCGTATGATCAAGCCACTGACAATATAAAAAATAGCCCCTTCGCCAACCGGATTCAGGTGCATAAAACAGCCATTCAGCACTATCAACCCAGTTATTTATACGACCTGATTCTGACCAATCCGCCGTTTATCACCAACCACCTGCGCTCGCCCGACGCGGCCACCAACCGCGCCCTCCACACAGACATGCTTCCCTTTGCAGACCTGGTAACGGCTGTTGATCGACTCCTAAAACCCAATGGCCACTGGTGGGTGTTGTTGCCGCCCTATGAAGCCGCACAGTTAGACCAATTGGTCACAACAACCGTCGGCTTGTATCCATTCGAGCGGCTCCTGCTCCGGCACAACGCCCAAAAAGCCCCCTTTCGGCACATTACCGGCTATAGTCGCCAAACTCAGCCTCTACAAACCGACACGCTCACAATCTACGAACCCGATGGCAGCGGCCAACCGTCGGCCAACCCCACCCGCGAACGCTACACCGATGCTTTCCGGCAACTTCTCCGGCCTTTTTACCTGATTTTTTAAGAACTTTGCAGTATGTCCGACTTGCATCTTACCATTCTGATACCGCTTTATAACGAAGACGAGTCGTTGCCCGAACTGCACGACTGGATTGTTCGGGTGGTTACGGAACACCACTATACCTACGAAATCCTGTTTGTTGATGATGGCTCCACCGACCGCTCCTGGGCCGTAATCGGGGAGTTATCGACCCGTAACCCTCATGTACGGGGTATTCGGTTTGGGCGTAATTATGGCAAAACGGCCGCCCTCCAGGTAGGTTTCAAGGCCAGCCGGGGCAAGGTGGTTATCACAATGGATGCCGACTTGCAGGACAGCCCCGACGAGATTCCCGAACTCTACCGGATGATTACGGAGGAGGGCTATGACCTCGTGTCGGGCTGGAAAAAGAAACGCTATGACCCCCACACCAAAACCCTGCCCACGAAACTCTTCAACGGCGTGTCGCGCTGGGTGTCGGGGGTCAATCTGCACGACTTCAATTGTGGCCTGAAAGCCTACCGGCAGCCCGTTGTGAAATCGTTCGATTTATACGGGGAGATGCACCGAAATCTGCCCATTGTGGCCAAATGGAACGGTTTTGGGCGAATCGGCGAGAAAGTGGTGCAACACCGCGCCCGGCAATACGGCATAACCAAGTTTGGCCTGAGCCGCTTTATCAATGGGTTTCTCGACCTGTTGGTGATCGCATTTATGCACCGATTCGGCAAGCGGCCCATGCACGCTTTCGGTGGCTTTGGCACGCTTTCGTTTTTCGTCGGAACGGTGATGGCGTTTTATTTGATTGGCCAGAAACTCTATAACATCTCGCAGGGTCTCCGTTTCCGAAATGTTACTGATAATCCGTTGTTTTTCTTTGGATTAGTCGCCATAATTCTGGGCGTTCAGCTATTTTTGGCCGGTTTTCTGGGCGAGCTACTCATTCGGCAAAACCACACCCGAAATGAAGATTATTTAATTGCCGAAGAGCTGGGGGCTAAAGGCCTGGAATAGCGGGTTTATAACCACGTTCCGAACCTTTTTCACCAAGCCCAAAACCCCTTACCCCAAACCCTTAATCATGATTCAAATTCGCCCGGCCACAGAAGCCGACATTCCCCAAGCGTTTGGTTTAGTGACCGAACTGGCCGTTTACGAACTGGCTGCTGACCAGGTAACCAACTCCGTCGAGCAAATGCTCGAAGATGGTTTTGGCACCAACCCACTCTTTGGCCTGATCGTAGCCGAAGACGACGAAACTGGCAAAATGGTTGGCATTGCCCTATATTATTTCCGGTACTCAACCTGGAAAGGCAAGCGGCTCTATTTGGAGGATATTATTGTGACGGAAAGCTACCGGGGCATGGGCATCGGCAAACTCCTTTTAGACGAAACCATTGAAACAGCCCACCAAAAAGGCTGCACGGGCATGATGTGGCAGGTTTTAGACTGGAACAAACCAGCCCTGGGTTTCTATCAACAGTTCGGCACCCGCTTCGACGACGGCTGGACAAACTGCCATCTGGATTTTTAGATAATTGGGGTAATCGGGGTAAATCGGTGATTGGGGTAAATGGTTGCAACGATGCTGAACCAATTACCCAGTCCCCAATACCCCTTACTGCAAATTCGCGTCTTCCTTACTATTAAACGTGTCGCCTTGGTTGATGTCGCCGGTTTTGTAGCCCTTTTTGAACCAGTAAACCCGTTGCGCCGAGGTGCCGTGCGTGAACCCGTCGGGCACCACATAACCCTGCGTTTCTTTCTGAATCCGGTCGTCGCCGATGGAGTTGGCCGCGTTCAGGGCCTCTTCAATATCACCTTCTTCGATCATACCATTATTGCGCGCCCACACGCCCGCCAGGAAATCGGCCTGCAACTCCAGCCGCACCGACAATCGGTTCGATTCGCGTTCGCCCATACGCTGTTGCGCCGAATGAACTTTGTCCATAATGCCCAATTGATCCTGCAAATAATGGCCCACCTCATGGGCCACTACGTAGGCCATCGCAAAATCGCCGGGAGCGTTGAAACGCTCCCTAAGTTCGTCGTAAAACGATAAGTCAATGTATAGTTTTTTGTCGCCGGGGCAATAGAACGGACCCGACGCAGCCGATGCCGTCCCGCATCCCGACTGGGTACGATCCCGAAACAGCACCAGGGTGGGTGGACGATATTGCTGCCCATTTTCAGCCAGAATCTTTGTCCAGACATCTTCTGTTGACCCCAACACCACCCGCGTAAACTTGGCAGCTTCGTCATCGGGTTGTGGCCCATTGGCCTGTGCGCCGGGCATTGTCTGGCTTTCCTCTGGCCCAGCCTGATTGAGCACCTGCGAGGGGTCACCTCCCAACAGAAACACAATTACGGCGATAACAATGGAACCGATTCCCCCGCCGATAGCCAATCCACGCCCTCCGCCACCTCCCCGGCGGTCTTCTACATTTTCGCTTTCGCGACCTCCCAGCCAACGCATAATTTTATCAGGTTAACGATTAAATGAATGTTTAGACAGCAATACTACCCAGAATCATACAACAACAAAAATGCCGCTCTGGTTGGAGCGACATTTCCACAATCATTTATGCCCGGCTCGTATTATCCCCTGGTCCGGTAGAGTGTTCCGTTTTCCACTACATACAGCATACCATCCATCGCCACAAGCATGGTCACTTCTTTCAGTAAACCACGCTCGCCCACCTGCTCGTAGTGACCGTCCATATCGGTTTTATAGAGCGTTCCGTCTTTTTCAACGCTCCACAGAAACCCCTGATCGCCCGCCATAGCCACGGTGTTTTCCCAGTCGCCTTTTTTGCCAACCTGCTCCCAGCGCATGGCCCGAATATTAGTCCGAAACAGGGTTCCTCCTTCCACGGTCCAGAGGTAGCCCCCCATCGACTCCAGCATGTCGGCATCGCCAAACTCGCCGTTACCCCCAATTTGCTCCCACGTGCCGTTTTTGGCCGTTTGGTACAGGGTTCCGTTGGTTTCGATGCTGTAGAGTTTACCATTCATGGCCACCATCGCTTCGGTTTCTTTCCAGTCGCCGGTTTTGCCCACCTGCTTCCAGGCCACCGAGCCGGGGTCTGTCCGGTACAGCGAGCCATCTTCAACCGTCCATATTTCCCCGTCTAATGCCACCAGCACATCCGCATTATCGAACTCACCTTTTTTGCCGAGTTGTTGGTAGTTCCCCTTCTTATCGGTCTGAAACAGGGTTCCATTGGCTTCGATACTGTAGAGGTGGCCGTTCAGGGCGACCACGTCGATGGTGTTTTCCCAGTCGCCTTTTTTACCAATTTGCTCCCATCGCTGGGCATTAACTACTTGAATACCCACGCCAACCAGCAGCAGCAGGAGGCTATACTTCATTTTTTTCATGATTAAGTCAGTACGGTTAATCAAGCTGCCTCACGATGAGGCAGCCTGTTGATAAACGGCCAAAAGTAAGGGTCATTCAGAAAACGATCAACCTACGGTCGAGTAGAGTAGTTCGTGGGAAGGGCGCGCCCGACAATGATGCTTAGTCGTTACGTGCCGGATGGCCCGCAGGTAATTGAACTTCACGATGTAGGCCGACCGGTAGAGGCTTTCCCAGGCTTTCACGTAGTCCTTATCGCCCACCCGATTGGTTAGCGCGTTGGTATCGCCCTGGGCAGAAGACTGCACAATGTCGGTCAGGGAAGGCGGGTAACTCCACAGGGTCTAATTGGCGAACGGGAACACCCACCGTCAGCACACCCGTGCCGGTAGCGGTGCAGCCGCCGGGCCGGGTCACCACAACGGTATAGGTGCCGGAGAGGGCCGTGCTTGTGAAGGGCATCGTCAGGATGCTGCCGTTTGGGAGCAGTACGGGCTTCCCACTAAAAATGCCGCCCGGTTGGAGCGGCATTTGAGGTATAGAAGCTTGCGACATAATTCGGATTCCATCAATATATTCCTCCTCGAATATGGAGAAGATTTCGCCATTCACGTATTGGACGTTGTATTGGCATTGTTCGGCAAAATCGAGGTATTCCTCCAGAGTAGCTTCACAGCGGAGAACAGCCGGATACTGTTCGCGTTCGCGGAGGGTAAGCGGCAGGGCAAGGGTTGTGGAAGCCGTAACCATAAATAAGTCAGTTTTCTTAGGTCAAGTTAGCCAATTTTTCGGTGTTGGGCCAGGTGTACCGCAACACGTACCCGTTGTCGCCCCGGATTCGCTCCTGATTAATGGCTCCGAGGCTGTCGTAGAAAGCCCGTGCGGGATGGTTTTGCTCATATACCCACAAATAAAAGGGCGAATCCACATCCTGATTCTGCACCCATTGAGCGGCCTGTTTTATCAATTGCCGCCCAATGCCGCGTCCTTTGTAATCACGGGAAACGTGCAGGTTATCCAATAAAGTGCCATAAACGGGGTCGTCTCCGGCCACCACGCAGGCAAAACCGGCGAGTTGGTTTCCGGCTTCGGCCAGAATAATTTGCCGGTTGGGCATCTGTTCCACAAAGCGTTCCTGCCAAACTTCCAGACGTTCTTCTTCCACCTCATCATCCAGAAATTCATCGGGCATAATGCCCCGGTAAGTTTCCTGCCACGAGCGGGCATGGAAGGCCGCAATCCGGGTCACGTCGGCCTCGGTGGCAGTTCGGTAGGTGATCGGTTTCATCAGCGATTGGTGCATTATGCAGGCATTCAAAGTTGCTCAAAAGTAGCACAGGTAAAAATACACCTAAAATCTGTGTAATCAGTACCTGTGCCATTCCAACGTGTTCGCTCTAGCTTACCGCTTTAACCGTCACTGTTTCCCGGCTTCCTCCCTTCACCGTCAACGCCTTACCGTGAACAGTCAGCGAGATAGGCTGCTGCGAAAAGTTCTCAACCGTCACGGCTTTCTGAGTTGTTGTAACTTGAATCAAGGCACCCTGAAACCGAATCTTGAACGCCAGCGATTTCCAACCATTGGGACAATACGGACTAAACGAGAGTTCGCCCGCTTTGCTAACCCGCATTCCGCCGAAGCCTTTTACCACAGCCAGCCAGGTGCCGGCCATTGAGGTGATGTGGCAGCCATCTTCGGTATCGTTGTTGTAATCGTCGAGGTCGAGCCGGGCCGTGCGGAGATACATCTCATAGGCCTTTTCTTTCATGCCCAGCACCGAGGCCTGAATCGAGTGTACGCAAGGCGATAACGACGATTCATGCACGGTCATCGGCTCGTAAAAGTCGAAATTGCGTTTGAGTGTTTCGGTATCAAACTCGTCCTCAAAGAAATAGATGCCCTGCAATACGTCGGCCTGCTTAATGAAACACGACCGCAAAATCCGATCCCACGACCTGTGTTGGTTCAGGGGTCGCTGCCCCTTTGGGATGTCCGACACCGGCATCAGGTCTTTGTCGAGGAAGTCGCTTTGCTGCAAAAATACCTGCCGCTCTTCGTCGTAGGGAAAGTGCATGTTATCGACAATGTGCGTGGCTTTTTCGATTTCCTTCTTTTCCTGAAAGCGAATTCGCTCGCAGAGGTCGGCGTAGCGTTCGGAGTCGAGTGCCTTCACTTTGCCCACCGCTTCAATGGTGTAGCGGAGTATCCAGGCGGCAATGTAGTTGGTGTACCAGTTATTGTTGACGTTGTTTTCATACTCATTTGGCCCCGTCACGCCCAGCATAACATACTGTTTTTTGGCTGCCGACCAGTTCACCCGCTGACTCCAGAACCGGCTGATGGCAATTAGTACTTCCAGACCATATTCGGCCAGATATTGCTCATCGCCCGTGTAGCGCACGTAGTCGTAAATGGCGTAGGCAATGGCCCCGTTCCGATGAATTTCTTCAAACGTGATCTCCCACTCATTGTGGCATTCCTCGCCGTTCATGGTCACCATCGGGTAGAGCGCGGCACCGGCTTTGAAACCGAGTTTTTGGGCGTTCTCAATGGCTTTCGGCAGGTGTTTATACCGGTAAACCAGCAGGTTACGGGCCACTTTCTGGTCGGCAGTGGCGAGGTAAAACGGCAGGCAATAGGCTTCGGTATCCCAGTAAGTGCTTCCGCCGTATTTCTCGCCCGTGAATCCTTTGGGGCCGATGTTGAGCCGCTCATCTTCGCCGGTATAAGTCTGGTTAAGTTGGAAAATATTGAACCGGATTCCCTGTTGAGCCGAATCGTCGCCTTCGATCAGAATATCGTTCGTTTTCCACTTATCGGCCCAGGCTTGCTTCTGTTCAAAGATCATTTTCTCGAACCCCTTCCGCGACACCCGCTGAATGTATTGCCGGGCTTCTTTAACGAGCCTATCGCTGTCATAATTGAGTGACGACAGATTCACGGCGTACTTAATAATGGCTGTTTCCTGCCCCTGCCGACAGTGGAGCGTTATGCGATTGGCCACATATTTCTCGTATTTGATCGGCTGCGACTGGTAATCGACTTTTACGCCGTCCTGCTCAATTTCCACGCCCATTCCCGTAGCCACATGGAAGCCCGTTTTGCGGGTTCGCAACTCAATATAGGCTTCACCGTAGCCGGTTTCTTTGCGGACTTCATCCCAGAATGTTTCGTCGTAGTTTGCGTCTTTGTTACGAATGGCTCCGTCGAGGTAAGGCGTGATGGTAATTTTCGCATCGAAGTTGAGGGGGGTGATGGCATAGCGAATAGCCCCGGCCTCATCATCGACAATGGAGCAAAACCGCTTGCTGACGATTTGGAGTTCTTTGCCGCTTTTCAGTACCGCCACGCACGAGCGTTCGAGGTAGCCTTCCTGCATGTTGAGTACGCGCCGGAAATTGCGCACCTCGCAGTGGTTCAAATCGAGTGTTTCATACTCGATGTCGATGTCGATCCCGATCCAGTTGGTAGCGTTAAGCACTTTGGCGAAGTATTCGGGGTAGCCGTTTTTCCACCAGCCCACGCGGGTTTTGTCGGGGTAATAAACCCCGGCCACGTAGTTACCGGGCAGCGTTTTACCCGAAAATTTCTCCTCGAAATTGCCTCTGCCGCCCATCCGGCCATTGCCAAGACTCATCAGGCTTTCTGTAATCTCGTTGTGTTCGCGGTGAAACCCCTCTTCAATAATGTTCCAGGGGTCTTTAGAAATATACTGTTTCATTCAAAGAATCACAAGTTGTAAATACGTTTGCAGGTTTCCAGCACATAGGTCAGCGCACTAAACAGTTCGTCTAATTTGTTGATGTCGAAACGTTCGCGGTATTGCCGAAATTCGTTTGCCTCCAATGTACCGATCTCCCATATTTCGCCATTGGAAACGATGCCAAAAACAGGGCGAGTGTCATTGTTGAGTTGCTGAATCGTGTACATTTCTAAGGCACATTGCGCCCATCCCATCGTAAAATCGTCCCGTTTGGCTTCAATAACCGCCACATAGGGCACATCGAAAACTACTTTGCCTAACACCGATTTTTTGGCGATAATATAGTCTGGAATGCCATTCAGTTCCTCATTCAGTTCGATAGGCTGATGGCTCCAAATGGCCAATACACCCGCAAATTGCTTCCAGACTTCTCGAAGTATTGGGTAAATAATATTCTCACAGATAGCCGCTTCTGAGACATCATAAGGGATTTCACGACGTGTAAAATCAAGTTCCTCTTTCAGCCTGATTGGCGTAACGGTCAAATTGGGAGGAACCGGAAACGAATCCTCTTTATAAGTAATTTGGTATTTTTTCAGTACCTCTCCCAGCGTTCTGTATATCCGAAAAGCCATAACCAAATGCGTTTTTTACAAAGATAACCCTTCTTTCACTCGCATAGCCTGTGCCATATGCCGCTCTGTGTGGGCCACGAGCATCACCAGTATATCGCCCACATTGATTTTAATCCAACTGCCAAAAAGGATCGCGGTTTTGTCGCTGTTCCATTCTAAATAAACGGCCTTGTCGAGCAGAGACCGTAACAGGGTTTGGAGTTCCACAAACTGCGCCATCACGTCGGCAGGGTCAAGGTC
>JAJAYX010000394.1 GCA_026785985.1 Rudanella sp.
CCCCGGTTCTTGCGGAAAACAACGTAACTCTCGACTGATTCGGAGCCTGTTACCCGCTTTTAAATTCAGTACGCGGACGGGAGTTCGCGGTGTAGTGTTCTGGTGGCTCGCTTTTATGGATGCGCGATCCGGGCAGTGAATCAAATTCACGCTACACGTTTTTATCGAGACCGTTTGGCCCCTGTGTCGCCCAAAAACCGTTCGTGCAATTCCGGTGGGCGTGTGGGTCGAACGGTTTTTTCGTTATCTTGACAACATGAAGCAGCAACTTAACCTGGCCCAGATTCGGGAATATGGGAACGTCGAATTTTTGGCCCGGCAAATGGTCGAAGGGTTCATTACGGGCCTGCACAAATCACCTTTCCACGGGTTTTCGGTCGAGTTTGCCGAACACCGGCTCTATAATACCGGCGAAACCACGCGACACATCGACTGGAAAGTGTTCGGGAAAACCGAAAAACTGTTTGTGAAGCGGTACGAAGAGGAAACCAACCTCCGGTGCCATTTGCTGGTCGATACGTCGTCGTCGATGTATTACCCCGAAAAAAATTATGGCAAACTTACCTTCAGCGTGATGGCCGCCGGTTGTTTGGCCTACATGCTTCAACGCCAAAAAGATGCCGTAAGCCTAACCACTTTTGCGGACTCAATCGATATGCAAACGCCGGTGAAGTCAACGCCTTCGCACGTTCATAAGTTGTTTGCCAACCTCATCGACCTGATGCAACAGCCTAAAACGGCTCGCAAAACGTCGGCAGCGGAGGTGATTCATCAGATTGCCGAAAAGATCAATAAACGTTCGCTGGTGATCATTTTCAGCGATATGTTTGAGAATTCGGAGAAGACCGACGCGCTGTTTTCGGCCCTTCAACACCTGCGCCACAACCTGCACGAGGTTTTGGTTTTCCACGTAACCGACAAAAAAACCGAAGAAGATTTTGCGTTTGATGAGCGGCCTTACGAGTTTATCGACCTCGAAACGGGCGAAAAAGTAAAACTACAGCCGGGTCAAATTCGCACCTCCTATCAGGAAGCCGTAAAGAGTTATTTTCAGGAGTTAAAACTCCGCTGCGGACAATACAAAATCGACTTCATCGAAGCCGACATCGCCCGTGGCTTCGATCAGATCCTGAGTTCGTATTTGGTGAAGAGGACGAAAATGAAATAAAGGAGGAAAGGGATTGCTCACCCAAAACATGCGTCAGCAATCCCTTTTTCCTCCTTTATTTGCCCGCTTTTGGCTCTTTTTTAGTTGCGGGGGCGGCCGTTGTTGCTTTAATAGCTTGCTGGCGTTTGTGGAAATCAATAAAATCGCCGACTTGCTCTGCCGGAACACCACGCCCGATGATTTTCTTTTCTTTGTCCAACACATAAACGGTTGGCGTTGTAAACACATCGTACTGATGCCGGAAGTCCGTACGGAAATCGTAATCGTAGCCGTTTATCCAGTTCTGAATTTTAAACTCCCGGATCAATTTTTTCCAGGCTTCGGGGCTTCCATTGGGGGTTGGAACGGCCAATATTTGGATTCCTTTGCTCCGGTTGGCATCCATATATTTTTTCACTTCGGGAATGGCTTTCCGGCAGTGCCCGCAATCCACATCATACAGGAACACAATCAGATAATCGGCTTTGATACCAGCATAATTAATGGGTCGGCGAAGGGTGTCGCTCACCGAAAGCGGTGGTAGTACTTTACCAATTAGCAACGGCTTCATGGTATTCACTTTCTCCTTCACTTTGGCCAAAGCCGTCGAATCCGATAGGGGCATAATACCCGTCAGGTAATATTTCTCGGCCATGTGGATGAACACCCCGTCGGTTCCCAACACTTTGGGTCGCTCATATTCGCTGGTGATCCAGTAAATCGTGTAAAGGTTCATTTCTTTACTGGCCTTTGTTTTCTCGGCCAGCATATCAGCTTCTTTAATCAGCGAGTCCGATTGCTGCACGGTCAATTCCTTAATATACCGCTCCAGTTTGCGTTGGTAAACCGGCGTAAGCAAAAAACGCTCGTCGGCCAAGTCGATGTTGTCCCAGTAATGGGCTTTGTAGTAATTAAATGTCCAGATTGAATCGGGCCGGCCATTAGCCGCTTTGGGTGCTTCGGGGACTTCCGGTTCGGAGTTGGCAGCTACTACTTTAGCGGCAAATAAGCCCTTGTTGTTCGCAATAAAGTCGATGCGAAGAGTATTGGCTTTTTTGGCCAGGTCGTTTTGCTGTTTGTTGAACATCGCGGTGGAAACCGCATCACTGCGCATCTTGCGCTGAATGTCGATAGCCTGAGCTTCCTCGTAGAATTTGGCCAATGCCTGCTGATAGTCGTAGAATTTCTCGTTTTCGGTCGAGCCAGTAACCTTCATGGCCTTAATAAAACTGGCCGTGTCGGTTACGAACGAGAACGTCTGCTTATCATCTATAATAAACTCCATATACCGTTGCTTTGGGGTCAAAACAAGGTACAGACCCTGGGGAAGTGCTTTGGATCCCTCGAATACAAAGCGGCCTTCAGCGTCTATTTTGGCGGTATCTTTCGGAATATATTGAGTGCCAGACCGATACCAGTGAGCCAGCACCATCGACGAGTCGCGCAGGCCTTTTACCTGACCACTAATACGAAATGGTTTGTCGGTGGTTTGGGCGAAGAGGGCAGCAGTGGACAACATGGCCAGCAGTGCCAGGCAGAATACTTTTTTCATGCGGAGTGATACAGTTTTATCGAATCGCCGAAGCGGTTGGCAACCACAAATTTAAGCTATAATCCTTATTGCTGGATAGGGGCAGAAAGACATTACAAGAAAGAATGCGGGCTATCCTGAAACGTAGAATTGTCTTTCTTCTTGCGTCTTGTGTCCTTTATCCGTCCAAAAATCGCGCCATGTTCTATTTTCTTTCCAAAACGCTCTTTTATTTACTTACGCCTGCCGGATGGGTGTTTTTTGCCCTGATCGGAGCCGTTTTTCTGCGAAACCACCCCTGGAAACAACGGTTTATGATCACGGCGCTGGCTTTGTTTTGGTTGTTGGGAAACGGACCGCTGGTGAACGAAGTGATGCGCGTTTGGGAGGTCGAAACCCCGGTTTTACCGCTGAAAACGACCACTAAATCGCCCAGCGTAGCGGTTATTCTAACGGGGGGCATGATTAACGGTCTCTATAAACCAACCCCCATCCGACCTGTTTTCAGCACCGAGGCCGACCGCGCCGGGCAAGCCCTGTGGCTGTACAAAACCGGGCGGGTGCGAAAAATTATGATCAGCGGTGGGCAGGGGAACCTGGCTTTTCAGGCGCCAGGCGAAGTGGACGAAGGCCAGATGATCCGAATTTTTCTGGAAACGGCGGGTGTTCCTGGCACTGATATTCTGCTGGAAAACAAATCGAAAAACACGCACGAGAATGCTCAATTCTCGGCGCTAATGCTGCGTCAGAACCTGCAGACAGGCACTTGCGTACTGGTAACCTCAGCCTGGCACATGCGCCGGGCGAGGGCCTGCTTCCAGAAACAGGGCATAACTGTTGTTCCGTGGCCAGCCGCCCAACTGAGCGAACGCCGGGCCACCGCGCCGGGAGCCTATCTCTTACCCAGCGAAAAAGCCTTCCACGATGCCCACTTGCTCTTTCGGGAACTGGTGGGATATGCAACGTATTGGGTGGTTGGGTATTTAGACTGACAATATCTTTACCATTCGGAGCAAATCCTGATTGATTGGTTTGGGGAGCCGAATGGTATCGCGGAAGGGCGTGTAAACCAGTTCGTTGTTGATGACCCCGGCCATTTCATTTTTGTGACCATCCATCAATCCCTCTAAGGCACCAAGGCCCAGGCGGCTGGCCAGAATCCGATCGTAGGCCGTTGGGATGCCCCCGCGCTGAATGTGGCCCAGAGTCGTTACCCGCATGTCGATGTCGGGATCGACTTGTTTGCGGATTTTTTCGGCAACTTCAACAGCGTTGCCTTCTTCTTCGCCCTCGGCAACCACAATAATCGAGGAAGATTTCTGACGGCTCCAGCCCTGTTTCAGTACATTGACCACTTCGGAAATGGGGGTAAGCACTTCGGGCACCATCACCATTTCAGCTCCGCCCGCAATCCCCGACTGAATGGCAATGTAGCCGGAGTCGCGGCCCATTACTTCAATAAAAAAGATGCGGTCGTGCGAGTCGGCGGTGTCGCGGATTTTGTCAATAGCTTCGAGAGCGGTGTTCACTGCCGTATCAAAGCCAATAGTATAGTCGGTGCCGTAGAGGTCGTTATCGATGGTTCCGGGTGCGCCCACGGTTGGAATACCGTATTCATCATAAAAGATGGTTGCACCGGTAAACGTGCCGTTTCCACCAATGGCAACCAGGCCCTCAATGCCAAATTTCTGTAGTTGATCGTAAGCTTTTTTGCGGCCTTCGACAGTCATAAACTCCTTACTCCGTGCCGATTTCAGGATGGTTCCTCCGCGTTGCACAATGTTGCTTACGGAATGGGAAGTCATCTGAAATATATCGCCGTTTATCATTCCGTTGTACCCCCGACGAATGCCAAACACTTCGATTCCGTGGTAAACAGCCCCCCGAACAACGGCCCGGATGCAGGCATTCATACCCGGAGCGTCGCCACCAGAGGTAAATACAGCGATTCGTTTCATAGGTTAAGCCAATTTTTTAAAAGAAAAGGTCTAATTCAGCCAACAACAGTTGTATTTCAACACCAAATTTATGAGATAAAACGGGATGGGAACGCGGGTGGAGGTAACGGAATTGATTTAAACAGATTTCTTAGCAATTTCATCATACGCCTGCCCGACCATTCGCTGCAAGTTCAGGGCAACCTGTCCGGCTTTTGCCTTATATTCGGCAACGGTTTTTTGGGTGATGGTTTCATAAAAATCCACCATCTGATTGTTGATGTTGTGGTTAGCATCAATCAAAAAAGCGGCCTCCTGCAACAGCACGTAACTATCGCTGTCGGGATCGCCACAGAACAGGATGGGCGAACCGGAACCAATGGCACTCATCGCTTTGGAAGGCACGGCAATATGGGTCCATTCGGGCAGCAGGCTCACCAACTGCACATCAAGATAGTGGAGTTGGCTGCGGGGGATGTTGGGCAACCGAATAACGCCTTCGCACCCGTTGGCCACCGTCCAAACCTCGTCGGCTTTGGTGCCATAAAGAGCCAAAACAAGCCGAAAACGGCTGGGATCGAGGTTTTTGATTACGCTTTTAAGAAACTCCGCCGAGTGCGCCTGCCCAATGTTTCCGGCATAGCCAAGGTAGATTAATCCGTCGTCTTTTGTGTGCCAGGCAGGGTGGTTAGGGTCGCATTCCTGGTGCATCAGAACCCCACAGGGCAAGATTGTGGTGGGAATATCGCGTCCATATTTGGCTAACACATGAGTTGCCTGCCGGGGGCCGAGGGCAATGAGCCGTTCGGGGGCATTCCGGTAGGTTTGGCGGATCACCCAACGGTAGAACGGGTTTGTCGGATTCACTTTTCCCTCGGCGGCAAACCCCTCCGGGAACAAATCCATCGACCAAAGCCAATATGGGGTTTTGCGCAACAACAGCGAAGCCCAAAACGGCAGCATCGGCGGGCTTGTCATAATGACCAGAGGCCCCTTGCGAACTTTTATGGCCTTCCGAATCAGGAAGAAACCATCTAAAAGACCCGCCATTAAACGAATAAGGCCGTTTTTGCCTTCATAAATCGTTTTCACGGCATGGGTTTCGCCAACAGGTTGCCGCACGGCACCGCCCCCGTCATAGGTTCGATCAATATGCACCACCACCACCTCAAGCCCGTGCTGCTCGATCAGGTAGCGGGCCAAATCCCAGGCCGATTCGCCTGTGATGCCGGGATTGGGCGGGTAGTGACGGTTGACGATGGTCATGGTTGGTGATTGAGTGATTGGGCGAATGAGTGAGTGAGTGAACGAAGGCAAGCCTCCAAGTTTCACTCACTCATTCGCCCAATTACTTAATAAAAGCACTCAATAAAGAATCGTATAATTCAAGATGTCTCCTCCCAACCTCTTCCTCAGAAAACAGCCTTTCTGCTGAGTGAAGGGCGTTTTGGCGGAGGTCGGCGGGGGTGGGGTAGTTTAGGATAAAGGCAAGTCCGTTGGCCAATTTGGGGGTCGAACCGACATCGGCCAGATACCCATTTTTGAACTGACTAATCATTTCGGGGATGCCGCCCGTTCGGAAAGCAACCACCGGCGTGCCGCACGACAGCGACTCGACCACGGTGTTGGGCAGGTTGTCTTCCAGTGAGGGCACCACCAGCGCGTCGGCCAGGTTATAGGCCGCTACCAACTCATCATCGGTGGTTAACACGCCCAATTGTCGAACCGGGTAGGGCAGGGCGGCCGTCGCGTCGGTTTGCCCCTTGCCGAACACCAGAATTTCGGGGTTCAGGCGGTCGGCCGCTGCCGTGGGGTGCTGTTGATGCAAAAGGGTTAAGGCATCGGCAAAGTATTGGAATCCCTTGCGCGGGTCGGTGGTGTTGAAACTGCCAAACAACAGCCGGGGCCGGTCGGGGTCGGTCAGGCCAAATCGGTTCAGGGCGGCTTGCCGATCAATGGGTCGGAACACGGTTTGGTCGAGGGTGTTGGGAATCGTACTGACCGGAAACCACTCCAACAACTGGCTACTGCCTGCTTCGTCGGCCATCCATTTACTCGGTGCCACAATGTGCAGGTTCGTCTCGGGAGTCAAAATGCTCGCTTTTCGGGCAAACACCCGCGCCGATAAATCGTTGGGGCCGGGTTTGCGCAAATACGGGCATTGTCCGCATTGGGTCAGGAAACGGGTGCAACCGCGTGTGTAGTGACACCCGCCCGTGAAGGCCCATTGATCGTGCAATGTCCAGACAATCGGCTTGCCCAACCGAATGAGTTTTTCTAAGCCCGACAGCGACAGGAATCCAAAATTAGTCCAGTGAATATGAAGGACATCAGCCTCACGCACAGCAGGATGATAACTCAGATTGGCCCCGATGCTGGCTGGCGAAAAGTGAAACCGAACGGATTTGTCTTTCTCATACGGTACAAACGATAGCCGGTCGAGGGCAAAACGGGCCGTCTCCCATTTCCTGTCTAAATAGCTGTCAGCTAATGGAATAACGCCCGGTTCCGACTTTGTGGCCTGCTCTACCAGCAGCGAACTTTCCACACCCATTTTGAGTAAGGCGCGGTGTAGTCGGGTGGCGGCAACGCCTGCCCCACCGTTGAGGTGATAGGTGCTGAGG
>JAJAYX010000395.1 GCA_026785985.1 Rudanella sp.
GCCTACTACATCACCAACGAATTACCGCACGGGCGGCCCCGCAGTCTTCCCCAGCAGCAGGTTCACAGCACCGATACGCATGGGTATCGCTGATCAATTTTGCCTTGGGTTTCTTATTGGGCATTGATTTTCAGCCCCGTATCGAAGGGTTTCACAAATGTAAGCTGCACGGCATTGCAGATATGCCGATCTTACAACAACTCGACTACAGTATCCGGGCGGACAAAAACATCGATACGGGCCTCATTGAGCAGCAATGGGATAACATCAAACGCTTTGTGGTGAGTCTCAAACTCCAGTACGCCCTGCCTTCGACCTTACCGAAACGACTCAATTCATACGCTCATCAACACCCGCTGTATCAGGCCTTGGTGGAGTTAGGCAAAGTGGTACGCACGATTTTTTTGCTCAACTACATGGACGATGGTCAACTCCGTCCTCGGACCCACCAATAAACCACGCAACTGGAGAGTATTCAGAAGTTAGCCAAAGTGCTCGAGATGGGGGATGAAGGGGCCATTCAATTTTGCACCAAAGAGGAGTTAATGATTATGACGTTGAGTAAGCAACTTATTATCAATAACATAAGCTGCTTCAATTATATCCTTTTAACGAAACGCCTGATGGAAGCGCCTGTCCAAGAGCAGAAGGAATTGTTAGGCACGATTCCATTTTCAGCCGCCTTTGCCTGGGAACACATCAACCTTCATGGTGAATATGATTTTGGCGAAGACGTTTTAAAAGATGCCTTGAGTATTGATTTAGAAAAGATGCTCCAATTTGATATCATGAAAAAAGTGTAGTAATCTGTATTTCAATACCATAGCTCTATACGGTGAAACATTTTCCCGGAATGTTGGCAACCACCCGCTATAGCCCCAGTTCCTGGGCCGCGTTATGCTCCTCGACTTGCTGAATGCGGGTGTAGCGGTCGATCATCGTTCGGGTACGGTGTTTGGTCTGGCGCATAATCTTCAGATCGTCAGCCCCGTTGCGTTTGGCAATGGTCACAAACGAAGCCCGCAACGAGTGGGCCGAATAGTCCAGCCCCAGATACTTTTTGGTGGCCCGATTCACCTGCTTGTCGGATAGTCGGTCGGTGGACAGCCGGTCGCCTTTCCGAATCCGCACAAACAGGGGACCACTGGCACGGTCTAACAGGGCCAGATAGGTCTTCAGCGCGGTTACAGGGCAGGTGGCCGGGTCGGGACCCAAAAACAGAGCCTTATGTTCGGTCTGCCCGTACTGATTGGTTTTGCTGCCCTGGTAGGAAATCACGGCTCCTTTGGGAGTAAACTTCACCCTCTCGATATCAAGCGACACCAGCTCTGACCGGCGAAAGGCCCCGGCAAAGCCAACCAGCAGCAGGGCGCGGTCACGTACTCCCGACTGGGTAGTCGGCATAGCCCGAATCTGTTCCTTATAATCGGCCAACTCAAAAGCGGGTGCCTGATTGGGTTGGGTGCCGATGGTGCGTCTGATGCCTTCCAGTACCGTGTCGACGGCACCGTGCTGTCCTGGATCGGGATGGCCCTGTAGCCGGTGCCATTTGCGAATAGAGGCTAATCGACGGGTGATGGTGGCCCACTTGTGGCGGCTGGTCGCATCGGAGAGATAGGTGGCCAGCGTCGCCGAACTGATGGGCAGATCACCTAATTGATGCTCGTCTAACCACTTCTGTAGCTGGGTGATGTCTGATTCATAAGCTGTTTGAGTGTTTTTGGCTCCCTGCTGTCCTTTCTGGAAAAAGGCCGCTGTTTGGCGGGCCATCGCTTCTTTGGCAGGATAGCTACTCTCAACGGCTATGGTCGGGGCCACCTGTGGTACTTGGGTCTGTTTCATCTCAGTCTTACTCTTCCAGGTTGTTGCGGAGCCACTCGATGATTTGTTGCTGGTCAGTCAGTGGGATCATCGGGACAATTCGTTGGTTAAAGGCGAGGGCAAGATAGTTAAATTTATTATGTCCGATAACTTTTACTTATCGGACATAATAAATAGCTATACAATCGGGCCGTGTCGTTTTTCTTCCGGCACAGGTCCCGGCGGGGAACCGCGCCCTGCTTCTATTCTCTTCGTCAAATTGGCAGAGTTGTGCATATTGCAAAATCCCCATGATCTGGAGTTACGGCTTTTCTATTCCTTTCTTTTTATAGTTAAATACGCTTTGTGCAACATAGGCCTCAGGGTCTTTTTCTGCGAAGCCATACTCAGCATACAGATCAGCCCGTAAGAAAGCTTTGAGGTAATCTCCGTTTTGGAGAATCGACTTTTTCTGATGTTGTGTGAACGAAGGATAATATTGAGTCAACTGATTACCGGCATAAGAAATTATTTCCGCAATGTCCAGTAGCATCAACTCATCCAATCGCTGTTTCATCTCGACCTTTTTCGTTTCTTTTTCTAACTCACCCGGAGGAGTCTTTGACTGAATCCTGAACTCAAATCCAACCACAGCCCGACCCTGTTTTACCGGTTCGTAGGTTACCATCATATTGGTATGCTCGTTGATCTGCCGCAATGATAAATCAATCACTCGCGTCCGAAAGGCGGAGTAACTACTATATGATTTTTCGTTAGCACCGATAGTTTGTCGGAGTTCATTGAAACCGACACGCCAGATACCCGAATTCCGAAAACGGGCCAGATTGCTGAACAATAGCTGGGCATACTCGCTGCTCAACACCAGAGCATCTTCATAACCATACTGAGCATATCCACTACCTAAAAACAGGAAGACAGGTATAACGGCGTGGTACATAGTCAGTTCTATAACTCCTTTTTTAGGCCAGTACTCAGCCATCGGAAATACGACAACGTTGGTATGCTTCCCGTTATCGTCTTCCCAGTTGATCGTTCTCTTTTGAATAAGTTCAAGAACCTTCTTAATGCTCGAATTGGGATGCCCTTTTATGACCTCCGAGTAATGAAACCTGAATTTGAGTTCTTCATACGGCTTGATTTTTAGTTTATCGACCGCCTGAATGTTACGGATTTCACGCAGAACAAGCCAGTAAAGACGACGCTCAAAGAAGCCGAACTCTGTTGTACTGGTGAGTAATTTCAGTGGCTCACGAATCAGGATGGACTTATTGTTAGGTATCTGTAGTACGATAGTTTCCGGATTCACTTCGACCGGAGACGTAATAGTCGTACTCTCAAAAACCAGTGCAAGCTGATTACTGGAGAGTTGAAGCGACTTGTTGGGGGTTGATGGTTTCCGCATTGCCTAACAGATTATAGTCGATACAAGGTAAAACGTTTTTTATCCCTAACAAATATTTTTTACAATGTTAGGGATAAAAAACTGACTTACAGTACGTTAACCAAGGCACTGCGCTTAAAATACAGACCAAATTACTTACCGTTTTGTCAGTTTCGACTATTATCTGTTAGGGTAAATGTCCGTTGTGCATTCCCGCCCAATATTCTATCACGGCTATAGTCCTAAATTTCTATGTTTAGTACTACTTTTTGGTGAGTTACTGATGCATGACTGATACAACGCTCAAGAAGTAGTTACGATGCTTTTCGACTATCATCTGTTAGGGTCGCGACTATCATCTGTTAGGGATAGGACTATTATCTGTTAGGATCGCGACTATCATCTGTTAGGCTACGACTATTATTTGTTAGGCTACGACTATCATCTGTTAGGCTACGACTATCATCTGTTAGGGATAGCCAAGTTATCCACATATAACTATCTAAAAATCATTGGTTTACAAGTGTTATCCACAATCTATAATTATCTTAATTATCTAATCAGTCATTTTAAATGATTTTTATAATTTTTTTTTTTTAATAATAGATTAAAAGGTCATTGAGTGAAAAAACTAAAATTGCTGGAACATGAGTGACTGAAAAAGAAAAAGTCATAAAAACAGTTAGTCAGAAATAGTTTAAGTTTCCCTTAAAGGGAAATATATTTGCATTTCACAAGTAATGCAATGAATTATGGACAAGCAACCTTCTCGTGCCAAACGAAAACGATATGATCCGGCAACTTACGCCAGTCTGCTGGCCAATCTAA
>JAJAYX010000396.1 GCA_026785985.1 Rudanella sp.
GGCCTATACAAACCCGGCGGCAACGCCAACACTAACCGCACCATCAGCTTTGCCATGAAAGCGGGCGTAGCCATCTACGGCGGCTTTACCGGTACGGAAACCCAGTTGAGCCAACTTCCCACAGTGAGCCTGACCACACCGTCCTCCACCACCCTCAGTGGCGAGATTGGCACAGTGGGCAACTCCGCCGACAACAGCAACCACGTCATCAGTAACCCAACGGGCCTGACCACCACCGCCATTCTCGACGGCTTTGTCATCACGGGCGGCAACGCCGACGGCGCTACGTTCCCTGATAATTCCGGGGGAGGAATGTATAACTCAGGGTCGGGTGGTGGCCAGGTATGTAGCCCACTTATTCGCAACTGTTTGTTTCAGGACAACAACGCCCGGTTTGGGGGAGCTATACATAATAATGGCTTTTCGTCGGGAAACAGTAGCCCTACCCTAACCAACTGCTCGTTTCAAGCCAATACCGCCAGTTCTGTTGGCGGGGCGATGTACAACGATGGGCGTTCTTCTGGCAGCAGTAGCCCCAGCCTGACCAACTGCTCGTTTCAGAATAACCGGGCATCTGGTCCCGGTGGAGCCCTGGCAAACGACGGTGTATTTTTCGGAAACAGCAGTCCAATCCTGGTCAACTGCATCTTCCAAACTAACAATGCCTCTTCTGGCGGAGCCCTGTCAAATGCTGGCTCTGCAACGGGAAATAGTAGCCCTACCCTGATTAACTGCTCGTTTCAAAGCAACAGTGCT
This sequence comes from Rudanella sp., assembly GCA_026785985.1. GTDB lineage: Bacteria > Bacteroidota > Bacteroidia > Cytophagales > Spirosomataceae > Rudanella. The sequence goes on from JAJAYX010000396.1 coordinate 757, forward strand.
ACCCAGGGTGGGGGGCTGATAAACAGCGCATCTTCTAATGGTATCAGTAACCCGGTTCTGACCAATTGTACGTTTCAAAGCAATAGCGCCACTACAGCTGGCGGAGCCATATACAATTTTGGCGTTGCGTCGGGCAACCTTAACCCGACCCTCACCAACTGTGTATTGTGGAATAATGGGGGCACAAAAACCTTTTTTAATGATGCGGCCTCAGTAACGGTTCGATACAGTTTGCTGGAGGCTGCAGTGACCAGCTACACCAGTGGGCTAGGTAATCTCACCACCACTAACTCGCCCTTTGCTTCCTCCGCGTCGGTGGCACTCAACGCCTGTTCGCCCGCCATCAATGCCGGTGACCCCAGCAGTGCCACCGCTACGGCAGCGCCCTACTCTGTTACCGCCCTGCCCGCTACGGACCTGGCCGGTAACCCCCGCGTTTTTGGCGACCGGGTAGACATGGGAGCCGTTGAGTTTGGAGCATCCCCCGGTCCGCTCAGTCTCACCCTCACAGCCGCGCCCTCCCTCACCGTCACCACCGGCAATGCGGCTACCCTCACCGCAGCGACCAGCCCTCTGGCCAGCAGCTACAGTTGGAGTAGCGGCCAAAGTACAGCTGCTATCGCCGTCTCGGTGGCTGGCACTTACTCGGTTACGGCTACCCCCGGCATTTGCAGCAGTGTGAGCAGTGTGGTGGTTACCGTTTCAGCTCCGCCCTGCGGCACGGTGGTCTACGTGACCCCGAACGGAGCAGGCCTGCAAAACGGCACCAGCTGGGCCAACGCCCTCAATGGCAATCAGTTGCAGTTGGCCATCACCACAGCCGCCAGTTGCGGGAGCAGTCGGCAGGTGTGGGTAGCGGGTGGTCTCTACAAACCCGGTGGCAATGCCAATACCAACCGCAGTATCAGTTTCCAGATGGCCAACAACGTAGCCATCTACGGGGGCTTTGCGGAGAATGAAACCGCCCTGAGCAGCCGTATCCTCACGGCATCCGCCATCGGAACGCCGACCGCCACCACCCTGAGCGGGGACATTGGAGCGGCAGGAAATGCATCCGACAACAGTCTCCATGTGTTCAACCATCCCGCCAGCCTGAGCCTCAACAACACCGCCCGGCTCGATGGGTTTGTCATCACGGGCGGCAATGCCAATGGGAGTAGTCTCCCCGACAACGTAGGCGGGGCCATGTACAACAACAGCAACAGCCCCAGCCTGACTAACTGTAGCTTCCTGAACCATAATGCTACCACCAACGGCGGGGCCATCTACAACACCGTCAGCAGCCGCCCCAACCTGAACGGCTGTAGCTTCCTGTACAATACCGCTACTACCTCCGGCGGGGGCATCTACAACGACATTAGTACACCCATGCTGACCAACTGTAGCTTCCTGTACAATACCGCATCCTTCAACGGCGGGGCCGTTGCCAACTTCTCCTCCAACAGCCTCACCCTGACCAACTGTAGCTTCCTCAACAATACGGCTAACAGCCTAGGCGGGGCCATCCGCAACAATGGCAGCAGCGCCAGCCTGACTAATTGTGTGCTGTTTGGCAATGGTGGAGCCAACACGATTTCTAACGTCAACAGCAGCTCCCTGACGGCTGCTTACACCCTCTTCGAGCCATCGGTAACGGGCTACACCAGCGGGGGCAACAACCTCACCACCGGAACGCCGTCCGCCACCTCCTCGCCCTTTGCCAGCACCGCCACCACCCGGCTTGCGGTTGGCTCCCCGGCCATCAACGCCGGAGACCCAGCCACTACTACCGCTATGGTCGGCAGTACCGATTTGGCCGGGAACCCCCGCATTATAGGCGGGCGGATTGACATGGGTGCGGTAGAAGTGCAGGATGAGATTTTCACGGTCAAAGATGGCAATTGGAACGACCCGACGGTCTGGAATGTGAACCGCCTGCCGCAACTCGGAGACCGGGCCAGGCTCAAACACACCGTCACGATTCCGGCGAGTTATTTAGGGTTTGTTACGGCCTTACTCTACGACCCGGCCAGTCGATTGATGTATGGCGTGGGCGGGCGGTTGCAGATGGTGCCGTAGAAAAACCCCGGCAGGGTGATAGGTTCGTGATTAGCCGATCGCCCTGCCGAGACCTAAAATTTAATGATTGCTTCTTCTTCATTCGCTTACCCCATTATCTGCCCCATTTTCATGGCAACGCCCATGTCGCCCTGCACTTTAAGTTTGCCGGTCATAAACGCCATCATCGGGTTCATGTCGCCTGTGCCTAATTTCATCAGGTCGGCAACGGTAACCGTAATGGTTGTATCGGCGGGGCTATCGTCGTTGGTTACCACGGCGGGCGACTGCCTGGCATCAATAAAAATTGGCCCCTGATCAGTGGCCAGTTTAATAGTAGCGTCCAGGCCGTCGGCGTGGGTAGCTTTCAATCGGATTTGATCCGTAAGTTCCTGTAAAGTCATTGTTAACTGGTTTTTCGTTTGCTTTGTGTTGCACTGGTCTTTGGCTTGTGAACCAATAGGCTAAAAAAGTAGCCGCTTTTGCGGCTCACCGCCCAGAGGGCAGTGCTACACCCCCGGTAAAACTATGCCGGATTTCTACGATTTCAAAAAACAATGACTCCATCCGATTCTACAACCCCGGCCAGTGCCCGCCCCAAACGCTCCGATTTTCTGACGCTTTTGTGCATTCTGACATTTATGAGTTGCACCCTGAGCCTGATCGACAGTGTTACCTCGTACACGCAAACGGAGGCTGTTGCCCGCACCGAACGCATCGACCAGCCCCGCAAAATCGATCCTAATGCAAAGCCAGAATATTTTGAAGATCGTTCCAACAGCGACGACCCCATGCCCGGCGACCCCGAAGTGATCCGTTCCCTGGCTGCAACCGACTTTTTTTATGGGCTGATTACGCTGTTTGGGGCTATTCTGATGTTTTTTCAACGGCGCGTTGGGTTCTACGTCTATGTGGCTGGCGTGTTGGTGGGCCTGATTGCGCCCCTTTCAGTGGTGGGTATTAGTGCATTGCAGACCTCGTTTGGGGCGTTTTTTAGTTTGATTTTTGTGGGGCTATACGCATACTGCCTACGCGGGATGCGATAAGCCGTATCACCCCATACAGCAGCAATCCGGCTGGTCCCAGCATGAAGCACCCAAAAAGACACGGAATCAGCAGCCAATGACGGATTCCGCGCTCCTGCCCGTCGCGGAGAACCCAGCAACCAACCACCAGGTCGAAGGCGAGATAGTGAACCCAGCCCGCCAGAGCAACGCCTTTTTGCCCCGATCCCAACAGCGACATCACACCCTGCAAGGTGCCAAACGATGAGAAATCGAGGGGGGTAGTACCCGAAAATAAGTAGGAAATATAGATTACAGCCAGCACCATCGGGATAAGGAGGGTGCGGGTAAGCCACTGGGTAACAAACCAGCGGGGGGCCACCGCCATCAAAATCCACTGTGGCATAACGAGGGCATTGGCAATGGAAAAAGCGGTTTCGGGAGTCATGTTCAGTTTAGGTTTCAAGTATCTGGTTTTCGTCGGTTTTCCTGCTTGCCGAAACCACAGCCGCCTGGCGGGCAAGACGGACGGAAAGCTAAACAATTTTTGTGTACGATGGCAGGTTTATAGTTTTTGGGCACCATGCCTATTGATAGTAGAATACCATATAATAATGTTAAGTATATTAATTACAATAATATTACTTGGTGGGTGATTATTTTAGTTACGTATTAATAGAGAATAATATATATTTACAGAGTTGTTAGCCAACTAATGAAGTTTCTTCTACTAATCCACTGCAAATGAACTAATAACAGACCTCTACGGCTACGTCTAGCCATGATGGGTTTAAACAGTTAGCTCTGAAGCACTCTACACCTGTCAACCATGCGTCTATCACTCGCCTTTCAGCGGCTTCTGGTTGTTGTTGTTTTATTTATTACTATAAAGTCAGAAGCTCAATTACTAATTACAACGCCCCAATCGCGGGTAGTTTATCAACGGAATCTAAATAACCAGGCAATGGTGCCGGTGGCGGGCCTTGCTCCGGCTGGCACAACGCGGGCCGAAGCAAGGCTTCTGCCCGCGATTCCTGGTCAGGGCGTGGCCACGCAATGGCAATCGCTGACGATGCTGGCGGACAATGCGACTTTTCGGGGCGTGGTGCGGGCAACGGGCGGCTGGTATCAGTTGCAGGTCCGGGCAAAAGCGGGCTTTACGGTGGTAGCCCAGGCAACCGTGAACCGGGTGGGCGTGGGCGAGGTGTTTGTGGTGGCCGGGCAATCGAACGCGCTTGGCGTTTTTGAAGTGTCCTACGATGCTACTGACGACCGGGTGTCCTGCATCGACTCGCGGCAAGACGACCCTGCCGAACAAATGCTTGGATTGCCCTACAGCCATGCCGGAGCCAAAACGAATTTTGCACCCGCCAATCCCCCGCATGTCTGGACCATGCTGGGCGACAGCCTGACCCGGCGACTCAATGTGCCGGTGTTGTTCCTGGGGGCAGCTCAGGGTGGTTCGTCCAGCTTTCAATGGGCGCGAACAGCGGCTGGGATTGGGCCGGGCGGTCTCTCGCCGTATCGGCGGTTGGGGGTTGCTCTGCGGCATTATGTGGCCCGGACAGGTATGCGGGCGGTGTTGTGGCATCAGGGCGAAAGCGATAATCTTGAGAGTACATCCGAACAAACCTACGTGACGAACATCGGGGCGGTTATCCAGAAAACAAGACAACAAACTGGTTTTGCCAGGCTACCCTGGGTAATGGCCCGTGCCAGTTATATCAGTAACACAACCCGTCCGGCTGTTATTCAGGCCCAAAATGACCTGATTGCCACCATGACGGATGTTTGGCCCGGCCCCATGACGGATACCTGTGTAGGGCCAACTATCCGCCCGGACGGGCTTCATTTTGGTGGTTTAGAGGGCCTGACGAGCCTGACCCGAATGTGGAATCAGGCCCTTAACAACACTTTTTTTCAATCGGAGGCCCCCTTTCAGCCCGACTCCTCGGCCCTGCTAACAACGGGCTATGTGTTGCCCCTTTTGCACCGACCGGGCGATACAATTTCAGTTCCTTTTGTGCAGGAGGCTCCGCTACTGCCGGGCAACACGTTCCGGGTGCAACTGGCCAGCATAACCAACGAGAGCATACTGGCCGAATCCGCTCCAACGACGGGAAAAAACCCGATTCCGTTAATCCTGCCAACAATGCTGCCAACGGGTACCTACCGGGTTCGAATCCGAACGAGCCAACCCGCGTTCAGCAGCACCTGGAGCGAGCCGTTTCAGGTTGATGTAAACACGGCGCGGGTGTTGAGCCAAACCGCTACCTCGCCTTTTGTGGTGGGTGGACAACCCGATCTGGCAATTCAACGGATTGGTTATCAGTATGATCAGCCGACACACGGGTTCGATGCGCTGGTGTGGGCGAGTGTGCCAGTCGAGGTTCGGCTGGAGCGGTTGGATGGTGGCCCATTTGCCGAAACGAACTGGTTGCTGGCGGCCACCACAACCAACTTCCCCAGTTTCACTACTTTCCGAAACTACCGGCCCCAGGCAATGGGCGTGGGTGGGGTCGAGATGGGCCGCTATCGACTCTAGGTGCGTCGGCAGGGGAGTTCGGGGGCGGGGTTATGGATCGAGGGGACGTTTATCGACAAACGACACACAATTTATATCGGTAATGAACCGGCCCCCACGCCTGTGATCATACCCGATCAGGCCGATATATCGCTGGCCATGCAGGTAAACAAACGGGTGGTTTCGGTGGGCGACGCGGTACGTTACACCGTGCAACTCACCAACAACGGCCCCGACGATGCCACCAACATCCGGCTGATTGACCGTTTGCCCGCTGCGCTTCGGTTTGTAGCCAGTACGAGTGCGGGTATAGTGGCCTCCGCCAATGCGGTGTCGGCAACGGTAGCGGGTCTGAAACCAGGTTGTAAACAGGTGTTTATGTTTGATGCAGCGGTTACGGCACCGGGCCAAATCGAGAATGCGGCTGAGGTACTGAGCTTAGATCAGGCCGACCCCAACAGTCTGCCCGGTTCCGGCACCGCCGACGGTGAAAACGACATGGCAATGGCCGATTGCCGGACACCCGACAGCAGCACCGCCCGCAGTGTATCGCCCAACCCCAACGGTCGCCAATTGCCCCCGGTGGCCTCGAACCAACCAACGCCCAACCCGGCCACAACAGACCTGAGTTTGCTGGCTCAGTTGAACAGGCGTATCGTGGCTCCCGGCGATACGGTGTTGATAACCATGCAGTTAGCCAATGCGGGGGGGCAGTCGGCTTCGGCTATTAGCCTGCAAATCACCCTCCCGACTGGCTGGCAATTGATTCCCTCGCCCGGCCTGACCCTAACCGGGCAGGTAATTACGGCAATGGTCTCGTCGCTGAGTCCGGGACAGTCGATTCTTAGGCTGGTGCCGCTTCGGGTTGGAGGTGCGGCAGGGGCGTTTCAACTCACAAGCGAAATCAGCCAGGCCACCGGCACGGATGCTGACTCAACGCCCGGCAACGGAACACTGAAACGGGGCGAAGACGACGAAGCCGTGGTTGACGGGCGGGTTCGGTAACTGGCTTACCAGCCGAAGCCAAGGAAAGCATTCAGTTGGAAGGAGAAAGTTGTTCCAGAACCATTACCAAATTGAACGTGCGGGCCAGCATCAATATCAAAATAGGCAAACTTACCCAACCTGCGTTGAATACCATACGCAAGCATAAGCCTTGGGGATGGACTCCCCAATAGGTTTCCAATTCGACGATCTGATTGTCTTGGTGAAGGTTTATTTGTGTTAAGATCCAGAACTTTAGTTGATGCAATTCTGTGGAAGGGCTGTAAATATTTTAGAGCTATGTAGTTTCCGGAGAAATTGTTGGCTGATCGTCCATGCTTTATATCCTTAGCTTTAGCGTAGTAGTAGCGAAATCCGGCTTTCCAAAGGAATTCTGTTGAGCTAACCTGTTGTAGGTAAATTGGTTGTTTGTCTAAGCCATATCCTGACAAAACTCCCATTCCCTTGTACTTAATGTATGTTGAGTTAGCCTCACCTCCGATTACAAAAGACACTGAAGGGGAAAGCTTTTTCTCAACCGACATTTCGCCTAAGAAGCTAACTCGAAATCGACGGTATTCAAACGTACCTTGCCCTCGGTCCGTCGTCGGCCAAATGCCCACTTTGAACAACGTTCGCTCTTCCATATCGGCGCGGGTGATGTAGCGGATAAAGCGTTTGACCTCGGCGGCTGAGATGCGGGCATCTTCGGTGGTAGTTTCGGTGCGGAGCGTGTCGCTGCGCTGGGCCGTGGCTGAGGATGCAACAAGAAGCAAAGCGAGAAGAAGTAGAGGGGCCTTCATGGTGAATGTTAGTTTTGAAATGGTTTTGCTCTGTAAAATCAACGTTTTTGTACGGTATAAATGAGGCCAGCCTGAAACGAGTGAAAACCACCATAGGGTTTCGACGAAAGTTTGAGCATGTCGCGCTGATAACGGGCATCGAAAGCCAGCCTACTGGTCAGGTTATACGAGGCACCGAGCATTAATCCAATTAGCGTATGGCCGGGCGTGGGCGGGTTGGGTTGTCCGTCGGATTCGGTGTGGCCGTTCAGGAAAAAGGCCAGGTATGGACCGCCGTATAGATGCCAGCGATAGGACGCTTCGTGCCGGAACAACAGCGGCAATTCAAGGTAGTTGGGGCTGCCCATTGCACTCAAATACCGGATGTTACCCCGTTGAACCTCCCTCACTTTATAGCCCCGTTGCGCGTAGTTCATTTCGCCCCGCAGGCTCCAGGTGAGCGAAAGCGGCAATTCGGCCCAAACCCCACCATTGAACCGGAGCCGGTATTGGGTGTTGACCCCTTTCTGGTTGAAGTTCACTCCACTGCCAGCCGCCCTTATTCCCCAACTTAGTTCGTTGGAGCGAATGGACCGAATACCCAGCGAATCAGCCGAAAAATCCAGCCGGTATCCAACCCGCACACTTAATGCTGTTGTGTTGCCGCCCGGAATGAAATAATGGGTTCCGACAACGCCAACCGACCAGCGTTTTGAGGGGCGGAAATCGTAGCCGAGAGAGACTACCGGCACCACTTGCCGGGTGTTGGTCTGGCTTGGAATGGTTTCGTAATACGGATCGCGGGGGGTTAAGTAGAGCAGGCTATCAACTTTTGTTTCGCGCTGCCGATACAACGAAACGCCACCCTGCACCCGAATCTGATGCCGTCGAGTGCGAACAGGTAGCCAAACCAGCGAGAGATCAGTCATTTGGTCGGTGCGTTGGTAAAATGATTTGATCTGGGCCGGGTCGGGTTGGTAGGCCGCTTGTGGATCGGTAATGGTTAGTGGCTTAAGGTTTGAGGAGTTGCCCCAGTTTAGGCCTAACGCCACGCCAACACGGGGCGACACGAAGCCCGTGAGTTGTTGCCGGTAAAAATAACCCGCCCGATAAGAGCCGGAAAGCCGCAACGTACCGCCCCCGGTTTCTACTTCGAACCGATAGCGTTCCGTGGCCTGGGCAAACCCGTTAGGTGTCGTAAACAGAAAACTCAGTGCCAGTAAAAGTTGAAAAATAGAATACTTGTTCATGATCACTAACTCATTGATTAATAGCTTATAATAGTCAAAAGCGATACCCTGTTTGCACTCCAAACGAGCCATAATCACGCCCGTTGATGCGTAGCCACGGCCCCAGAATCAGGCGGTCGGTGGCGGCAAAATGATAATCGAGCATCACCTGGAAGTTGATTTTTACCCCTTCCTGCCGACTGTAATCGCGCCAGTTTACGGTTCGGTACGTAATGCCGTTGATTGTGCGCGATCCACCCGACGACGACCGTATGCCCGACTCGTAGGTAAGTGTTGGCCCAGCCGAAAAACCAATCGTGTGCCGTCGGCTGTAGAGCGGAAGTATCCTCACACCTGTCACGAGTTGGTATGCATTGTAATGTTTGGGTAAAAAGCCAGTCTCAAAATCCTCGTAAAGCCTCATCACATTCAGGCCCGCCATTAACCCAAACCGGCGTTTGAGGTAGCGTGTGTAGCGATTTTCGTAGATGAAAGCACTGCCAATGTCTTCGCCCAGCAAGCCCACTGAGCCATGAAACTCGTTGCGGTAGGATGGAATATCACGTTTGACGCGCTCATAAGCCTTGTTTTGGCGCAGGGCCAGCAAGTGACTCCTGAGCGGAAACAGCCGGTAGCCCACTGTCAGCACATAACTGCCAAAATGCTGACGGGCGAGTAGCGTTCCGGTTGCCGTCGGGATGCCATCGAGCAGGGGAGTCAGGCTTTGGCGGTAGGCCAGATCAACGGTAAGGCCGCCAATGTCAACGCCTAACCCAGCCTGCCCCGTGAGTATATTAGGGCGGTAAGCATTGCCCGTGGCTCCAAATAAACGATTTATCCGGATGCGGTCGCGATATTCAGTTTCATAGAAATTCGGAGGCTTTTGATCGTCCAAACGTTTCTGGTACTCGTCAGCCTGACGGTTCCATGTGTTGTTGTCCCAATTTTGGTGTTGATAGCCTAAACCGCCAAAGAGCCGCAGCCAGGGTAGCACTTTTGCCCCAGCCTGCACATTAAGGCCGACCATCCGGTTCGTGAAGCCAGCACTGAACCCCACTCCGGCTGTGTTGATGTAGCTAATCTGACTGAATTTGCCAATGGTCGCTTCGCCAAGCGCGAAAAACCGGAGGTTGTCGTAGCGGGCAAAGGCCCCCCATTGAACGGGCGGTGACTGGTTAGCTCCTCCCAACGAAAGCGTTATTTGGGTCACCTCCACCGTAGTCAGAGTGCTGTTGAGCGACTTGGGGAAATTAATTCGTGGTCCAAAACTCCATTCCTGCCCAAAACTGGGGTTCATAGAAGCCAAAGCCAGAAGAAGAATGTTACGTATATTTTTCATAAAGTGTTGACTAATAAAGTGTTAGGGGGCGTATTGTTCAGCCCATTACCGCTCCATGCCGACGGTTGGCCCGCCCAGAATGACGATAGGGCTGTAGATGTTCTGAATGCTTATTTCGGGCTTTTTACCGGGAGGGGCCAACGTGAACGTCTGCTTGCCACCAAATCGCCCCAGTTGGTCGGCATAAGCAGCGGGGACGCGGATTTCCCCTTGTGTCGCCAGTATATCATACTGAAAATCAGTGATTCGGTTAATTATCAACACAATTTCTGTTCGGGCGGCTTCTACCTGTAGGGCGTCGAGTATGGGGTTTGGCACAATCAGTAGCTTCCCGTAGCGGCTTTGAATTCGACTCTTGCCACCCAGATTGCGGAGGTCA
>JAJAYX010000397.1 GCA_026785985.1 Rudanella sp.
AGTACTATTTTATCTTAAAATAATAGTACACTGAGAAGACTCTTACGTGTCTAATTCTAAGCTATGTTCTAAAAAAACTCAGCTATCTGCAATTTTAAAGGAGCCTGATTTTCCATAGTGGGAATTGCTGGGGAAAGCTACTGTTAGCCCTCCCTTACCATTAACTATGTTGTTAGTTAGACACTAAAAGGCTATCAGTGTCACGTTGCACAAATTGCCAGCCCGATAACTGTCTATTTTGTTGAGGTAGTAATACCCGTCATTCAGCCACATTCCAGACGCATAGACGCGGCCAATCTTAATTGGCTTCTCAAACCATCGTTGCCACATCATCAGGATACAGACGCATAGAAAGGGCTAATGTTCGCGGCCTTCTGAGTATTCGATCCAGACCAACAAAATAGCGGCCTATCATGCTTTGTTCCCCTCTTAAAGATTCGCGGGGGTTGAACGTAAGGGAATAGGCGTTATCTATTCGGATGGATTCGTTTGGCCGATAGGCAAACCAACAAGCCTGTAAAGGCAGTGTTACCGGCTTAATGTCCCCCGATGGTTCTATCGTTCGGCTTTTCACCTCGACACTGGTAAGCGGGTCTATTAGAATCAATCGGGCGTTTGTACTCTTCTTGGTAATTGTTACGTCTCCCTTACTGCTTTCCGAAACGTCGCGGGTTTTAATCAACAAGGGCGAACTCAACTACTTGGTCGATGCCGGGCTAACCCCCTACGAAGCACTGCGGACGGGCACCGTGAATGTGGCCGTTTACCTCAAAAAGCCCGATTCGGGCCTTATCAAAACCGGAAACGTGTCGGATTTGGTCTTGCTAAGTGGCAATCCGCTGAAAGACATCAGCCAAACCCGAAGCATTGAGGGCGTGATGATCGGCACCAACTGGTTACCGAAGGCATACATTCAACAGGAACTCAAAAAGCTGGAGAAGAATTAGTAGAGTATGACTACCAACGCCATATACGACCTGCTGATCGACTCCGCACTGGAACATCTTACTGGTCAGTGGACCATTGCCCGCCTGAATGTGCAGTTTCTTGCCAACGGACAGGACATCGAGTTCATCGGCACCTACCTCGACTCTGCTGGTGAGGTGCAACCCCTCTCCACCGACTTCCCCGACGACCTCACTGAGGCCATGCAGGTTTTGTATCAACGACGCAAACAGGAGAGCCTTCCCCGCGCCAACAAACTACAAATGGATCTGACTCCCGCTGGCAAATACACCGTTGACTACGGTTGGGATCAGGAAATTCAGGACGAAGACGAGCATTTCTCCAACGGCGGCACCGTCCGCGAATGGCAGGCCATCCGCGCGGCTAAATACGGGGATCAACCGGCGTAAACAACGCCCCCATCGTTCGGTCAAACTCACTTTGAATGGGCGCACTAATAGCAACTTGTTCGCCCGAAACCGGGTGCGGAAAAACAAGTCGCTGGGCGTGTAAGAGCATGGTATTCATGCCGAAATGATCCAGAAACAGTTTGTTTTGCTTATTGCAGCCGTGAGGCCGGTCGCCAATGATCGGGTGCAGAATGTGGGCCATGTGTTTGCGTAGCTGGTGCATTCGGCCCGTCTCCGGGGCTAATTCTACGAGCGAGTAGCGCGAGGTTTGGTGCTTGCCATGCGGCAATGGAATCTCCGTGTGTTGAAGCGTTTTGAGGTGGGTTACGGCCTCCTGCATAGTGCCGGCGTTGCGGCCCTCGTCGCGTCGGAGTGGGTAGTCAATGATTTGCGCGTCGGGGGTATAGCCGCGCACAATGGCAAGGTACGTTTTGTGTACCTTCCCCTCCATAAACTGCTGTTGCATAGCTGTATTCATGGCTTCGGTAAGGGCAAAAAGCAGTACCCCGCTCGTTTTTCGGTCGAGCCGATGCACGGGATACACACGCTGCCCCAACTGATCGCGCAATAACTGCACCGCAAATTCGCTCGCATCCGACGCTATCGGCGACCGATGCACGAGCAACCCATGCGGCTTGTTAATGGCCACCAAATCAGGCGATCGGTGAATAATTGATAGCATTTACTGCGGAAAACCCGGATCAGCTTTTACTTCTTCAATCTGTTTGCGATGCCTCTCACCGTGCGAAGCCAGTAGCAAAATGGCCTGGTAACTGTCGAGCCAGCCGAGTGCGATATGCCGGAAATAGTGCGTTCGCAGATCGTCGGTCACGGTTTGGGTATAGGTAATTGCCGCAGCCCGTTGTTGGTCAAAGGCCGCCATTGCCTCGCTGATCGACGCGAAACGGCCCGTTGGCACAAACGGGTCGGGGGCGGGCAACGTCACCGACCGGCTCCGAACGGCCTTGATCACGTCCACATCAGAATACTTGAGTTCGGCGCGTTTTTCGGGATTGGCCGCATAGTCCATGCCTTTTTTGATAGCACCGAAAATACCCGTTTCAACCAGCACAACGTGTTCGGCGTTTTCGGCTATCGACCAGCGGTTGGGGCCAGGTTTGTAGGCCAGCTGATCGTCGGTTAATCCGTTGATAACCTGATGTAGTGCTGCTTGCGTACTTTGAAGTACTTCGATGGCATAGGCGCGTTCTACCTCGGAAACGGGGCCACTGACGGGTGTTGATTCTAAATTTTGCATTGGTTTGGGGTTTAACGGGCTACTTCAATTTTATACTTTTTGCCTTTCATTTTCTCTTCCCGAATTAGGGCCAGCAAATTCGTTACTTTTTCGCGTTTCACGGCGGCAAACGAGATAAAATCCTGCACGTCGATGCGGCCCAGATCACCTTTTTCGAGTTGCCCTTTTTGTCCGAAAAATCCCACAATATCGACTTTATTGAGCTTGTTTTTGCGGCCTCCGCTCACGTACACCGTCACGAACTCAGGCGGGTTGGGCAAGCGGGTTTGGGCAGGTATCAAAAACTCTTCGAGCGAATTGGCGGCCCCGCGTCCGGGCAAATAGTCGGGCCGGGTTTCGTCTCGGCTCAAGATCACGTAGGCCGTACCGGATGCACGCATACGAGCCGTTCGGCCATTCCGATGTACAAACTCATGTTCCTTGAGTGGTAAATGATAGTGAATCACGTAGTTCATTTCGGGAATATCCAGTCCGCGGGCGGCCAGGTCAGTCGTAATCAGATATCGGACGCTGCCATTGCGAAACTGAATCAGGGCCCGTTCGCGGTCGGGTTGTTCCATCCCGCCGTGGTACACCCCGGCCTGAATACCGCGTTGGGCCAGTTCGTCGCGGGTGCGTTCGGCGGCTTCGCGGTGGTTCAAAAAGATTAAGGCCGGCTCCGAATCCAGGGTGCAAAGCAGGTTAAACAGGGTTTCGACTTTGTCTTTTTCGGGTGAGTAAACCACCTTCATAGCCAGGGCGGCCAGTGTTTCCTCATCAGCCTGGTGAATCACCGTTTGGGGGTTCCGAAGCCGCACAAAGTCCGGAATTTTGATGCCGTGCGTAGCCGATACCAGCACCTGTTTGCGAAGGCCCGTCAGTTGGCGCACAATGAAGCCCATCTCATCGTGGAAACCCAGTTCGAGCGACTTGTCGAACTC
>JAJAYX010000398.1 GCA_026785985.1 Rudanella sp.
CATCGACCCGGATCTTCTGCAGAAACCCGCTTCCAACGATCCACCCATCACAAAAGTGATCTCCTGAAAGTTGATCTCGCGGGCAATGGCCTGCATTTGCTCCGTTGATAGGGCATCGGCGGGCAGGTTCCGCGCATCGAAAACGGCGAGTTGATTACCCTGATACCGTTTGGGGGCAAACACATCGACGAGGTAGAATGGAAGGGGGGCAAATTAGTATGATTCGTGCGACGTATTCATCAGCCCCACCAAACCGGCCACCAGCGTTCGCAGGGCAACATCGGTGGGGACATCGGTAATGGTGCCATCGAGGGCGAGTTTGCTTTTTACTGACGACACTACCAAGGCACCGCCTTCGGGAATGCGGGTGTCTAAGGCCTGTAGGGTGGGTAGCAGCGAAGCCATTGCCCGTTCGCCACCAGCGTAACCCGGTGAGGCACTCATTACCCCCACGGGTTTGTGATTCATCAGCACCGTCGAGACAGTCCAGTCGAGGGCGTTTTTCAACACACCCGGAATACCGAACGCATATTCGGGCGTGCAAATCAGCACCGCGTCAGCCTGCGCAATAGACTGTCGGAGGTGTTCGACCGGGGGCAGAGGTGGGTCGGTGTCGCGTTCCGGGCTAAAATGAGGCAGGTTATCCAGCCCATCAAACAGGGTTAGCGTGACAGTTTCAGGCAGGCGGTCGGCCACGGCCTGAATCAGAAGTTTGTTGGTCGAATTGGGGCGAAGGCTCCCGGAAATAGCGAGGATGTGCATAGCTTAGTTCGAGAACGTTCAAAGGCTCTTTATCGCTAAAGCAGAACTGGCTATGGTCTGGTTCAAAACGGGTTTGTATTCCATTAGTGTGTAGACCGTTGAGCCAGGGTTATCATAAAGTTCATCTATCCGCAAAACCAGAAACGTCGCTTTGTCGATATACATAGCAACGCTGGATTTAGCGAATGCTGTGCCTTTAAATCGGTAACAGGTGCGACCTCCCTGTTAACCATCGCTCATTCGTTGCCAATTTTTCACACTCCGAATATCCCAACCGGCTCCAACAGGCTTGGCCAATAACAAGCCCGGAATTTTTCGCGACGAGGTAAGGTAGATACTCGTGAAAAGTCAGTCAAACTTTTTTGGGTTATTTCTTGTGTTGTATGAGTTCCCTTCATTTACTTTGCAGAACAAAGTACTTTTATCTATGCAACTCCCTTTTCTTTCCGCTCCTGCCCAGAATCTGCCCCCTCTCCGCGTTGAGGAAACGTCGGGCCGGGGACGGTCCGACACTTCGGTAAAAGCACTGGCTTTTCTCACCGCCGTTGGTATGGTCATGGCCACAGGTCGGGGCCTGCTTACGGCCAATTGGTGGTTTTTTGTGATGCTCTCCTGGAACGTTTTCCTGGCGTGGTTTCCCCTCGGCGTTCAACTCGTGATTCGCGATTTGATTCAGAACCGGGTCGTTGGTCGGGTTGGCGTGTGGCTTGGGTTGGGGTTGTGGTTGCTGTTTATGCCCAACGCACCCTACATCATCACCGACCTGTTTCATATTCAGAGTCTTCAGGCTCCACTGCTCTGGTTCGATACCATGATGATTTTCCTGTTTGCCATAACGGGTTTACTGGCGGGTCTCTATTCCAGCTACTTAGCCCACGGCTTGTTCGATCAGTTGGTGGGTCGCTGGAATGCCTGGGGGCTGATGGCCGCGTGCCAGATTCTGGCCGGTTTCGGCATTTATTTGGGCCGCTGGGGCCGCTGGAATAGCTGGAACCTGATGAGCAAGCCCTGGATGCTGGGGCAGGCTGTCTGGCAATCGGCGCACGACCATCTGGCCATCAAGCTAACGGGGGTTTATGGTCTGGTGTTATTGGGCGTGTATGTGGCATTCTGGTTGTTTGTTCGCGATGAAAAGAAAGTGGCATGATCGATCTCCAAAAAACCCTCCGCAGTTTTCGGTTTGCCGGGCGGGGCCTCCTCGACCTGTTTCAATACGAGAATAACGCAAAAGTCCATTTGCTGGCGGCTGTCTGTACGGTGATCGTTGGATTCTGGCTCCGGTTCTCGGTGACGGAATGGGCCATTATCCTGACGCAAATTGGTCTGGTTTGGGCTGCCGAAGCCGTGAACACCGCCATTGAAAAACTGTGCGATGTGGTTTCGCCGGGCCACAACCCAACCATTGGCAACGTGAAAGACATGGCCGCCGGGGCCGTGCTGATTCTGACCATTGTGGCGGTGGTGGTGGGCTTACTAATTGTTGGCAATAAAATCCTTTCATCCCTTTCCTCCCTAACAGAATGAACGAACACCTCCAAACCCTGACCGAAATCCGAAGCCTGATGGAACGGTCATCCAAGTTTCTCTCGTTGAGCGGCTTATCAGGCATTTCGGCGGGCGTAGTAGCCATGATCGGGTCGGCAGTTGTTTACATGCGGCTCCGCACCGACTGGCTTGCCGTGCTGAGTTATGACCGATTAGGTAAATATGGTATTGGTGGATACCGCGAAGCCAACCAGTTTTTGTGGCAAACGGCTGTTGTCGTTCTGATAACAGCTCTCGCCTTTGGCACGTTTTTCACCGTTCGGAAGGCGAGGCAACAGGGGCAGCGCGTCTGGAATCAGGCATCGCGCCGGTTGTTGTGGGCGTTAGCCGTTCCGCTGGTGACGGGGGGCATCTTCTGCCTGGCCCTACTGCACTATCGGGTGCTGTTTCTGGAGGTGCCTGCCACGCTTATTTTCTACGGGCTGGCCCTGCTGAACGGCAGTAAATACACGGTACGCGATGTAGAATACCTCGGCTATTCCGAAATTGCGCTCGGTTTGCTGGCCCTATTCCTTACGGGCTACAATCTGCTGTTCTGGACCGTTGGGTTTGGGGTGCTGCACATCCTCTACGGAACGGCGATGTACTGGAAATACGACCGAAACATCGCCCGCAAAACGGGCATTGACCCCACCTCATGAAAGACCTGCTGGCCCACTTCAACAAGGCGTTCGAAAGCAAAGCGCGGCTGAGTATCATGTCGGTGCTGGTGGTGAATGAGTCCATGAATTTCAATGGGCTCAAAGACCTGCTGGCCCTCACCGACGGGAACCTCTCCACCCACCTCCGCGCCCTCGAAGATGCTGGTTATGTGCTGGTACAGAAGCAGTTCATCGGGCGCAAACCCAACACCACCTACCAGGCCACCAACGCAGGCCGTGCCGCCTTTACGGGCCACCTGAACGCACTGGAAGAGTTTATCAAGACGTTGTAGCGCGGTCAGGTCGGGGGTGGTGCGCGGTTCCCCGACGGGACATTCCGACCTGACCGCCCCCGACCTCCTATTTTTTTCTTTTCACTTTGAAAAACAAAGTGCTTTTATGAATGCAAACCCCGAATTTCTCGACCGGCCCGATGAGGCCCCCGCGCTGGGACAAACTCGGCCATCGTCCATTCTGCCACCGCTTGTCTGACACGAAATACCCGACGCATTACACCAGAAACCCTGGCTCATGCCCTTCCGTGACTCTATCCTGACCACAGACCTGATACTGCTGGCGATCTCGGCGGGCTTGTTTGGAGTGTATGCGTTCGTGTTGCGGGCGAAACTGGCCGCGTCCGACATGATGCTGTTTTTTCTGCATTATGCTGTTATCTACGCTATTCTGTTGATGAGCAACGACTTATGGAAATTCAAGAATCATCGTCGGTTAGTAAACGGGCCGCACGCTGCCCGTCATCGTGACCAGCCTGTTTTTTGTCGCCTGGAGTCAGAACCTCGAATGCGTCGAAACCGTGCGCAACGAGGCCGTGTTGCGCCGAACCGAAGACCTGCCCAACTGGGTGCTGATGGCCCAGCAAATTGAATCGAAGCTCCGCCGGTGCCATCGACCCTGGCCTGACAGCCAATTACCACTTCGGTGTTCAGCGGAGTTACGACGACTGCACTAACTTCGGGCGGTCGCTGGTACTGGCCTTCGATGGGGGGTATCGCGTTGGCTCTCGACCCGAATTTCTGACGGAAACAAGTCCGGTTCAGCGCGTCGGTTTTGCCTCATCGGGCTGGTATGTGGGTATCCGAATCGGGGCGGGTTTGCGCTCAGACCGGGGGAAAACAGGCACGTTATAAATAGTTTATGGTTGCGGTTGAAAAAAGGGGTTGTTTTGCATGTTCAACCCAAAATGCCAATGAAATACACCGTTTTTGTGCTCTATCAGGCACTCCCTGCCTGGCTAGCCCTCTCCCGGCCCCAACGCGAGGCCTTTTTCGATCGAAAGGCAACCCCCATTTTTACGAAGTACGAAAAAGATGTACAGGTGCGCCTGTTCGATGCCGAGGCTTTTCATGCCCATATTTCCGATGTCATGGTGATCTTGTGCAACGACCTCAACGCTTATTACTTTTTCATGGAAGCCCTCCGCGATACTGAACTCTTCAGCAAGCCCTACATTGAGTTGAAGGAGGTAATTATATCGCGTGAAAACGGGTTTCGGGACTCCTAAGCATATCAACTGAAGTGGTTCTACCCCTTTCCTTATTTACCCCAGGCAGGTGTTGGTGTCTTGGGATCAAATAGTTCGTCGTGATAATAGATACCTCACGATTACACTGCCCGCAAGTACCCTGGCTTTGAGGTTCGCCAAAGGTGATGATCAGGTTATCAGACGGAATTGTTTGCCCCCGCTGTTGGGCAATCGCCCGAAACGACAGTACAAAAGGTTCTACGTCAGCAGGAACGTTGTATTGTTTCGGTTCCGGTTCCATCTGCGGGCTCGACTGGCAACTCAGTATAGCGAGCAGCAATAACAAAGTAAACGTTGGGCGCATAATGAGAAAAGGGCAACTGAGTTACGGCTTACTCAGTGGAGAGGATAGACGTCAATTGATCCCTGCATGTCGGCATATGAAATGGTAATCAGTGTAGAATCGGCGAGAGCCTGAACCGAAAATCGGGTGTGGCTCTGGTTGCGGAAGCTGGCCAGATCACAAAAAGACTGGTAATCAACTGCTATCCAGGCGGTATACTCTTGCCCATCGGGTGTGGTTTGGAACACCCGTAAATTGCTAACTTCTGTTAGAATGTTAGGCGTAGTGGCAAAGGTTCGAA
Organism: Rudanella sp.; assembly: GCA_026785985.1. Lineage (GTDB taxonomy): Bacteria > Bacteroidota > Bacteroidia > Cytophagales > Spirosomataceae > Rudanella. The sequence goes on from JAJAYX010000398.1 coordinate 5,076, forward strand.
ACAAACTCATGAAGCCTAAAAGCAGATCATAGTCTTCTGAAGTATAGCTTTGAAGTCGTTTGTGGCCATTGATTCGTTTGGGGTCATATTGACCAATTACAAGTAACACCAACAAATTTGTATCAAGTAACAGCCCTGATTTGCGTGCTAATTCTGCACGAGTCATGATTGAAGTTCGCGTATCTTCATAGAAATAACCTCACCCGTTTGAGCATCAATTTTCAGGCTTTTATAACGTCTTTCAAAGCGTGGAAACATTTGCTCCATTGATGCTGCCATCCCACTACCACGTTTGGTAGCCTGTATTAAAAAGCTTATTAGACTTGAATCTATTTGATTTTCAATTAGTTAGGTCTATTGGGTTGTTTTTGCTATCTTTGTATTAAAAATAG
>JAJAYX010000399.1 GCA_026785985.1 Rudanella sp.
AAATTTAGTAATTTTGGCACTGCGGGACGTTGCAGTCAATAATCCAACGTCCATAATCCAGTATCCAATAGCCAATTTTATGCAGTCATTCCGACGCTTGAATACCATTGCGGGCTGGGTCACCTTCGCCATCGCGCTCCTGACCTACAGCCTTACCGTGGAACGTACCGCCAGTTTCTGGGATTGCGGTGAATTTATTGCCTGTGCCTACAAACTCCAGGTGCCACACCCGCCGGGTGCTCCCTTCTTTTTGCTCATTGGCCGCGTCTTTTCACTGCTCGCCGGGGACGATGTAACAAGGGTAGCGTTCTGGGTCAACATGGTGTCGGTGCTGTCGTCGGCCTTTGGTATCCTGTTTTTGTGCTGGACAATTTCGATGCTGGCCCAAAAACTACTCGGCAAAAAAGAAGCTGATTATACCCCTGCCGACTCGCTGATCGTGGTGGGTTCGTCAGTGGTAGGTGCGCTGATTTACACCTTTTCCGACACCTACTGGTTCTCGGCGGTGGAGGCCGAGGTGTATGGCATGTCGTCGTTTTTCACCGCTATTGTGGTGTGGGCCGCCTTCCGCTGGGAACGCATTGAGGACGAAGCAGCCGCCAACCGCTGGCTCATTTTCATCGCTTACCTGATTGGCTTGTCTATCGGCGTTCACTTGCTGAACCTGACAACCCTGCCCGCTTTGGCCCTGATTTATTACTTCAAGAAAACCGCCCGCCCAACCTTTCGGGGAGGAGCCATTGCGTTTTTCATTGGCTTAGTTATCCTCGGCATCATCAACGCGGGCATCATTCCGGGCTTGCCCAGTGCGGCTTTCGTACTCGAAAAATTCTTTGTGAACACCCTCGGAATGCCGTTTAGCAGCGGTATGGCGGTGTTTGCGGCCATTTTCTTCGCCATTCTGATTTACGCGCTGTTCTGGTCGAACAAAAATCAACGGGTCTATATCAACACGGGCTTGCTGGCTCTGTCGTTCGTGCTGGTGGGCTATATCTCCTACATTCAGGTGCTGGTGCGGTCGGATTATAACCCGCCCATTAATGAAAACGACCCCAGCGACGCGCTGAACTTCATTTCGTATCTCAAGCGCGAACAATACGGCAGCCGCTCATTACTGTTTGGCCCCGTGTTTACGGCCCGCCCGGTAGACCAGAAGCCCGGCGATACGCTTTTTAAAAAAGAAGGTAAAAAGTACGTCGAATACGGCAACTCGCCCAAGTACGTGTATGAGCAGGGCGACGAAATGCTGTTCCCACGGGTCTATAGCAGCCAGCAAAATCACCCTCAACTCTACCGAAAAATGCTGGGTCTGGCCGAGGGGCAAAAACCCACGTTTGGCGATAACATCTCGTACTTTTTCAGCCACCAGTTAGGCCATATGTACTGGCGTTACCTGATGTGGAATTTCTCCGGTCGCGAATCCGACGAGGAGGGTGCGGGTTATTTGCACACCTGGTCAACGAAAGCCGGTGCGCCCGATTTGCTCAAAACCAACAAGGCCCGCGACAACTTTTAGATGCTGCCCTTTTTGCTTGGGTTGTTCGGTATCGTCTATATGTATTTCCGCCGGCAACGCGATTTTCTCGTAGTTGGCTTCCTGTTTCTATTCACCGGAATTGCCCTGCAGGTGTTTCTGAACTCGCCCCCTTCCGAACCCCGCGAACGGGATTATATCTACGTCGCTTCGTTCTATTTCTTTGCGATCTGGATTGGCCTGGGCATCATGGCCTTAGCCGAGGGAACCCGCCAATACCTGAAAAACGACATGACCCGCAACGGTCTGATTGTGGGTCTGACGCTGCTGATTCCTATTATGATGGGGGTCAAAAGCTGGGATAACCACGACCGCTCGAACCGCTATCACTCCGTTGATTTCGCCAAGAACCTGCTCAATTCCTGCGCCCCGAACGCCATTCTGTTCGCCGGGGGCGATAATGACACCTTCCCGCTTTGGTACGTGCAGGAGGTGGAAGGATTCCGGCGCGATGTGCGGGTGTGTAACCTGAGCTTGTTGGGTACGGAATGGTACATTCAGCAGATGAAGCGCAAGACCTACGAGTCGGAGCCGCTGCCCATTTCGCTCGATTTTGACCAGTTCAACAAGGGCGAAAACGACATTATTCCGTTTTATGAAATGGGGGCCGTCAAAAACGGTATCGACCTCAAACAGTATATCAGCCTGGTGAAACAGGGTAGCCCCGCCGTTCGGGTGCCGCTCACGACGGGCGAAATGACAAGCGTGCTGCCCTCGTCAGTGTTGTTTTTGCCACTCGATAAAGCTGCTATCGACAAGGCCAATTTCGTACCGGCGCTGCTGCGTCCGTTAGTGGGCGATACCCTGCAATGGACCATCGGTAAGCGCGACTTGTACAAGCCTGATTTGATTATGCTCGACATGATCGCGACCAACAACTGGCAGCGGCCCATCTATTTCTCCTCGACGCTGGCATCGGATAACTACCTGAACCTCAAAGATCACATGCAGGTTGAAGGATATGCTTATCGCCTGATGCCGGTACGAGTCGATGGTGCTTCGGATGGTTACGTGAACAGCGAAATAGCCATGAATAACCTGATGAAGCGGTCATTCTGGCGCGAGATGAACAACCCGAACTCATACTACGACGAGACCTACAAAGGCTCTCCCGTACTCACAGCCCGCATCGCGTTTTTCCGATTAGCCGACCAACTGATCCGTGAAAACAAGAAGGCCGAAGCCAAAAAGGTGCTGGATTATTCATTGAGTGTGATCCCCGACAACACAATTCCTTACGACCAGATTTCCGGGAATTTTGTGCGGTTCTACTTCAGCGTGGGTGATACGAAGAAAGCCCTGCAAATCGCTGACACAATGGTCACGCGCATCGACCAGAATCTGAACTATTCCAAGACATCGGGGCGTTCATTTGGTGATGTAAACTCGGATCTTTACAGCCTGAACACCATTGTGGAAGCGTGTAAAGAGGCCAAACAAGACGTATTGGCCAGGAAATACGAGGCCCTGTTAGAAAAACATTACTCCACGTTTGGAGGGTGAAAGGAGTTAAGGGTTGGTACGGGGCCGCCCGTGCGGTTAAGAGTTGGCTGACGCGCTCTGTTTATGCGCCAGCCAACTCTTAACCGCACGGGTGGCCCCGTACCAACTCTTCATTCTTAACTAAACAAACCGTTGCCGGATAAAAACCGGCCCTGATACTAATGATTCATTCCATTTCTCTCGCGCTCACGCCTGAGCAGGCTTACGACGAGGTCGCTTTCCGCTCCGAAGCCCTCCATTCCCTTCGCCTATTCGACAGGCCCGACGTTATTGTTCGGAAAAAACGCCAGTCCATCGACGCTCGTGGCCGACAGGTTCGCGTTCATGTGGAGGCCGACGTTTTTGTTAAAGAGGAGCCTACTCCGCTCATTAATAATGGCTTACAGTATCCTGATGTGAGCCACGCCCAGCCCGTTATTGTGGTTGGTGCCGGGCCGTCGGGTCTGTTTGCAGCCCTCCGATTGATTGAGTTGGGCATTAAACCCATTGTGCTGGAACGGGGGGGCGACGTTCGCGCCCGCCGACGCGATTTGGCCGCCATCAACAAAGACCACGTCGTGAATCCCGAATCGAACTACTGTTTTGGTGAGGGAGGTGCCGGGACATATTCGGACGGGAAACTCTATACCCGCTCGACCAAACGGGGCGACGTGCGCCGAATTCTCGAAATCTTAGTAGCCCACGGTGCCACCGACCAGATTCTGGTGGAAGCTCACCCGCACATTGGCACCAACAAACTGCCCGCAGTGGTGACGGCTCTTCGCCAAAGCATTTTAGAGGCCGGTGGCGAGGTGCATTTCGATACCAAAGTGGTCGATCTGATTCTCCGGGAGAACGAGATTCGGGGGGTTATTACGCACGATGGCCGCGAACTCACGGGTTTGGGGGTTATTCTGGCTACCGGCCACTCGGCCCGCGACATTTTCCACCTGCTGCACCGGCGCGATGTGCTGATCGAAGCCAAACCCTTTGCCATGGGAGTCAGAATCGAGCATCAGCAGAGCCTCATCGACAACCTCCAATACCACCTGCCGAACAACGCCAGGGGCCGTGGCGATTACCTCCCGGCGGCTTCGTACAGCTTAGTCACACAAACCAAATTTGGGGGTGTTGAGCGGGGTGTTTTCTCGTTTTGTATGTGTCCCGGTGGGTTCATTGTGCCCTCGGCCACGGCTCCCGGCGAGTTAGTCGTGAACGGTATGTCGCCCTCCCGACGCGATTCCAAATACGCTAATTCGGGGGTGGTGGTGGCCATTACGGACTCCGATTTGGCCCCGTATGCTGTGCATGGCCCGTTGGCGGGTTTAGCCCTGCAACAGGCCGTGGAGCAACGCGCCTGCCAGATGGCGAGTGCGGGCAACCCCGCCCTATCGCAAACGGCTCCTGCCCAGCGCATAGCCGATTTTGTGAACGGTAAACTCTCCCCTACCCTGCTGCCAACCTCCTACCAGCCGGGTCTGCTCTCTGCCGATATGGACGAGATACTTCCCGATCATATTGCCCAACCGCTGCGGGCGGGTCTCCGCGATTTTGGCCGCAAAATGAATGGGTATCTTTCTAATGAAGGTCAATTGATCGGCATCGAAAGCCGGACATCTTCCCCCGTTCGCATCCCCCGCGACCGCCAAACCTGCGAACACGTGGAAACCCGGCGGTTATTCCCCTGTGGCGAAGGTGCGGGCTACGCAGGCGGCATCGTTTCAGCCGCAATGGATGGCGAACGCTGCGCGGAAGAACTGGTAAAGTTATACAGGCCTTAAATAAACCTATTTATTCACCCGATTATACGAACCATTCGCTGATAAAGTAGAAATCTCTACGGTTTCGTCTGAACGATCTTATTCATACATGATCCGGCTCAGAATACTCCGGCCCAGCGTAACTTCATCCGCATATTCCAGATCGCCCCCAATTGGCACCCCACGGGCAATAGTCGAAATTTTGAGTTGAAATTGTTTCAGCCGTTTTTGCAGATAAAAAGCGGTCGTATCGCCCTCCATTGTGGGGCTGAGAGCCAAAATAATTTCCCGAACCTCGCCTGCTTCTTCGCTCCGAAGCCGCTCCAGCAACGACTCTATTTGCAAGTCGCTGGGGCCGACGCCCTCCACCGGCGAAATGATCCCCCCTAACACATGGTATAAGCCCTTGAATTGAGCCGTATTCTCGATAGCCAATACATCGCGGGTATCTTCGACCACACAAATCAGCGAATGATCGCGTTTGCGGCTGGCGCAAATCGTGCATAAATCACTGTCAGCAAGGTTATGGCATTTTTTGCAGTATTGTATCCGCGACCGCACCGCCACCAAAGCGTTGGCTAACGTCTCGGTTTGGTCTTCGTCGCGTTTAAGGAGATGGAGAACGAGCCGAAGGGCTGTCTTTTTGCCAATTCCGGGCAATTTCGACACCTCGTTTACCGCGTCCTCAATTAATTTGGATGGGTATTCCATGTAGTTAATTTAAGACTTCAGCAGAAAGCCCCCGGCGGCAGATTTCGTTACGCATCGGGACTAATTGATCCCACGAGCCATCTTTCACCGAACATTTACCTTTATAATGGATAATAATGGTACATTGTTCGGCCTGGTCAGGAGTATGTTCGCACACCTCCATGAGCGTATCAATGACATAGTCGAATGTGTTGACCTCATCGTTGAAAACGATCAGGTGATAGACATCCGTTTCAACAATGTCTTCGAGTACATCGACCTCATTTTGTTCAAAAGGCAACATATGGAATAAAATTCGTGGGATAAATTCGGCTTGTTCTGGACAAATTTACGCAATTTTGACCTATTAATTAACCCCATCTTCCCCTAAAAAGTTGCCCTAAACACTATGAATGCCACCATTGCACTCGTCATTTTAACAGCCTATTTTGCCATGCTCATCGGGGTATCCTATTACACCTCGCGGGGAGCCGACACCAACACGTTTTTCACGGCCAACCGGCAATCGCCCTGGTATCTGGTCGCTTTTGCCATGATTGGCACCTCGCTGTCGGGGGTCACGTTTATTTCGGTGCCGGGAGCCGTTGGAGCCTTGCAAAAGGGCTTTGAGGGAGTCAAAGCGTTCAACTATTTCCAGGTAGTGCTGGGTTACATTGTTGGGTACTATGTGATTGCCACCGTGCTGATGCCGCTCTATTACCGCATGAACCTGATTTCGATTTATGGGTATCTGGAGAAGCGATTCGGATTTTGGTCCTACAAAACAGGCGCGGGATTCTTTCTGCTGGCCCGAACGGTTGGCTCGGCAGTACGGCTCTATATTGCCGCTCAGGTGCTGCAACTGGCTATTTTCAATCATTTTGGCATTCCGTTCGAGGTGTCGGTGGCCATCACTATTCTACTCATCTGGCTCTATACCCACAAAGGCGGGGTGAAAACCATCATCATTACCGACACGCTCCAAACCACGTTTCTGGTTACGGCCGTGATCCTGACCATTATCCTGATTACCCACGAACTGAACTTCAGTTTCAGCGAAATGGTCAGCACGGTAAAAGCCAGCCCCTACTCCAAAATCTTCTTTTTTGAGAATATCAATGACCCTCGCCATTTTATAAAACAGTTTGTGTCGGGGGCGTTCATTGCCATTGTAATGACGGGTTTAGATCAGGATCTGATGCAGAAAAACCTGACCTGCAAGAACATTGGCGAGGCTCAGAAAAACATGTTCTGGTTCACCATCACGCTCACCATTGTGAACTTCATGTTCCTGTGTCTGGGGGCCTTGCTCTACATCTACGCCACTACCAAAGGCATCAGCATACCGGCCAAAACCGACGAATTATACCCCCTGCTCGCCCTGAACCACTTTGGCCCGGTGGTAGGCATCACGTTTTTGCTGGGTATCACTGCCGCCACCTACGCTAGTTCCGACTCGGCCCTGACCGCCCTGACCACCTCATTCTGCATCGACTTCATGAACGTGGAGCGCAAGCCCGAAGTCGAACGCGTCCGCATTAAAAACTACGTTCACATTGGTTTCTCGATACTGTTTTGGGTGGTGATCATCATTTTCAACCAGCTTAACAGCAGCGATGTTATCACGGCCGTGTTCGATCTGGCCGGCTATACCTATGGACCACTCTTAGGGTTATATGCGTTTGGTTTGTTCTCGAACCGCCCCGTTGCCGACCGTTGGGTGCCGCTGATCTGTATTCTGTCGCCCATCCTGACCCTCCTGGTCAACAATAACTCTGCCGACTGGTTCGACGGCTATAAGTTCGGATTCGAGCGGCTGCTGCTGAACGGGCTGTTCACGTATGTTGGGCTGTGGGCCTTGTCAAGGCGGCAGGATAGCAAGGTGGTGGCTTAATGCTGGATGGGTATTCACTTTGTTACGGATGAGCATGGGCTACCCACATTTTGGTAATGGTTTCTTAATGGCATTTTCTTCATTTATTTCACGTACATGCTGGCCCGGAACGACCACAACCTGACGGCTTTGTTGGGGCATTCGTACCAGAAGTTTTCGCTGTCGGGCCGCAATTGGAGCATCAACAAATTTCCACTTTCGGCAGTCGAGCCGATTAACAACCCCGGTCTGGGACAAGACCTGACGCTGGTCAACAACCGGCCCGGCGGGTTTGCGTTGGAGAACGAGCTGCAATCGTTTTTTGGACGGTTGAACTACCAGTATAAAAACCGCTACCTGCTCACGGCAACCGTGCGGGCCGACGGGTCGACCAAATTCGGAGCCAACAACAAATACGGGATATTCCCCTCGTTTTCG
>JAJAYX010000400.1 GCA_026785985.1 Rudanella sp.
GATACAGCACTGACTGGTTCTGAAGCCCGTCGTTTTTCGAGAAATAGAACCAGTCCCCCTTACGCGAGGGCGCCGAATATTTGGGGTAATTGTAGATTTTTTCCAGGCGATCCTGTAACTGTTTGCGATACGGAATCTGCTCCAGATACCCGAATGTGACCTTGTTTTGAGCCTTCACCCACTCACCGGTTTCGGCAGAACGGTCGTCTTCGAGCCATCGGTAGGGGTCGTTAACCGTGGTGCCGCCGTAGGTATCTGTATGGTCGATTTTGCGGGCCGTGGGGTAAATTAGCGATTGAGCAAGTGCAGCTGTGGTGCCTGCCGTCATAAGTAATAAGGAGATTAAATGCTTCATTGAGGTTGTTGATTTGGAGAAATCCTGTTGGTTGAGCAAAGATAAGCCCAAGTCGTATCGAGGTAACCAACATCTGCGTATATTACCTGTCTGTCCCAATTTTCGGCAACAAGATTACCTTGTTTTATGAAATAGTTTGTGGATTTCTCGGTAAACGACTATTTTTCAGCGTCGTTCGCGCCCAACCTATGTCTTTACCCTCTTTTTATTCCAGCCGACTCTCGTTTACCATCCTATTATTGTGGCTGGGTCTTAGTCATGTCTGGGGGCAAACGTTCCGGGTCGATCATATTGGCGTGGCTCAGGGGCTTACCCAGGGGTCGGTCTACCACATGCTGAAAGATAGCCGGGGGTTTATGTGGTTTGGCACGCAGGATGGCCTGAATCGGTATGATGGCCACAATTTTCGCACGTTCCGGCCCAGTTCAGGTGGAGGAGCCGGTACTACTCCAGGAGGGAACCGGCTCAACTCGGTTGGGGCCATACGGGGTATCAATATTTTTGGTATTGTTGAAACACCCGACGGAAATCTGTGGGTCGGAACCGAAGAAGGCCTGAACCGGTATGACCGGCAACACGATCAATTCGCCTGTTTCAAATTCAGAGACCCCGCCACCCGGCAACTCCTCAATAGCCGAACGCTTCCTTTTTATGCCGACGCTCACGAACTGCTATATCTCAGCGATATGGAGGGCCTGGTGTCGTTAAATTGGAAAACGTTAAAAAAACACGTCCTAAACCCAAACCTCAAACCAGTTCATGAATACGATCTCCAAAGCTCAACAGTGCATACTCCCGCAGGTGATATTTGGGTACATGCCTCCAAGGGGGTTATTCGATATAATATTCGCGAACGCAGCACCCATGTATATTTTGGTGATGGACCGACCAACGAAGTAGGTATGCCGCTGGCCATTTTCTCGTTCTATATCGACAACAATCAGGTTGCCTGGCTAGGTACGGCTAATTTACTCATTCGGTTCGATCACCAGAATTGTGCCTACAAAACGTACCAGTTGGCCCCTACCCGACCGCTGAGTCCGGTGTATAGCATTGCTGGTGATCAGTCGGATCTGCTTTGGCTGGGTACGCAGGCCCACGGGTTGCTCTATTTCGACAAACGGACACACACATTTGGTGCCGTAACGCATTTTACCAACAATAACCATCGGCTGAAAAACTACGAAATCAGCAAAGTCTATGTCGACAATCAGGGAATTGTGTGGGCCAATATAGATCCTGACGGTTTGGCGCGGGTGGTATCTAACTCCTTTCTGTTCAGCGGGTTACTCAAAAGCCAGCAACCCAACGACCCTATCCTTGAAACTGCCCGTTACCTGAGCAGCTATTCGGTGAGGGCATTTTTGGAAGAAACACCCCGGCGCATCTGGATCGCTACCGAGAAAGGCATCAATGTCTTCGATCCGGTGACCCGGCAGGTTGTCGACCGGCGATTGGACGATTATGAGCGCAGTACGCTGCCGATGCACAATTTTATCAAATCGCTGTATCGCGACTGGAACGGCACCATTTGGGTGGGTTCGATTGGGGGTGCCATGCGCTACAGACCCGAAACCGGCCTGTTTGAAACCGTACCTTTCCCCCAGACATTCAACAGTTTAGTGGCGGCCAACTACGTTCGGAACATGGTGTCTCTCGACAGCAGTACGCTGGCAGCTACCACCGAAGACGGCATTTTCACGCTCGACACCAAAACCCATGTCTGGCAACCACAAGCCGTTATGTGGCATCAGAATCTGTTCTGTTTCCACTTCGACCGGGCCACCCGTCAGCTTTGGGTAGGTACGTATCTGCACGGTTTTTCGGTGTATCAACTTCCCCCACCGGGCCAGAAAAGCGCGTGGAAACTGTTACGGGTGGGTTTGCCCGGTTCAACGGTTCTCCATTTCCAGGATGACCCCGCCCAGCAAACTGTCTGGATTTCGACCGACCGGGGATTGGCAACTTACAACCGACGAACACACCGAATTCGCCTTTTTGGCGAACAGCAGGGTCTAGCCAATTCATTTGTGTATGGGTCTCTGAGCGACGAAAGTGGGGCCGTATGGGTTAGCACCAATCGGGGTATCTCCCGATTAGAGCCGGCTCAGAATCAATTTACCAACTTCAAACTGACCGATGGCCTGCAGGGCTACGAGTTTAATGGGAATGCCGTGTTACGAGCTTCCGATGGTCGGCTCTATTTTGGCGGAGTTGACGGCTTTAACTACTTCCGCCCGAACACCTACCATACCAGCCGGTTCAATCCACGAGTTCACATTTATAACTTCCACGTTAACGAAGAGCCATTTCGACCCGACAACCGGTATGTAGGCGAAGTGAGCGTGATTAATCTTTCCCACCGACAAAACACAATCTCACTCGAATTTGCGGCCCTCGATTTTCTGAGCAGCGGTCACAATACCTACCAATATCAATTAACCGGATATGACCAAAACTGGGTGCAGGCCGGTGAGCGCAATTATGTACGCTACCCTAACTTACCCGCTGGCGACTACACCTTTCAGGTTAAAGCGGCTAATAAAGACAATCACTGGAGCCATTATATTCGGGAAGTACACATC
>JAJAYX010000401.1 GCA_026785985.1 Rudanella sp.
AGTTATTTTTTTTTTTTTTTGGGGTTGGCGCCCCCAGGTGTAGCTTGCGCGCCCCCAACCCCAAAACTATATAACAGATTTACGCCACCGCCAACAAGTTCTGCATTTCCTGTTGGAATAACTCGATTTGACGGTAGAACTGCGGGGCTTTCCGGCGCGACACTTCCACAAAATCACCATTCGATAGCACCACCGTGAAGGGTTGCTGATTGGGGCTAATCTCCTGCAAATAGAGCAGATTAATCAGATTTTTCTTGTGAGAACGGGCGAATACGTTGGCTGGCAAACGGCCTTCAATGCGTTTCAACGTGAGCGATACGAGGAGTGAACTGCCATCGTCGAAGAAAAAATGGGTGTAATTCCCCTCGCCCTCTAGCCGGACGATTCGGTGCATGGGCATCGACTTACGATAGCCCCAAAATGGCAGACTCAACTCAGCCATGTGGAGTTGGCGGGCAACAGCAGCAAGCTTGTCGCAGGCCAACGGGAGGTTGGTTAAATGGGGTTTCATAAAAAATGATTGGGATATAGTATCGTCCGGTAGCCGAAACTTCCGGGTGATGACGTAAAGATTAGAAAAAGATTAACAACTACCTATTCTTCACCTGATTTCACGTAGTTCTACGTATTACAACCGGGAAATCTCCCCAACTCAAAATTGCCTTCTACGAGCCAATCAGAACTATTTTTGGGGTTGCTGCCTTTTTCTTAATAATCTGGAAACATCCCTTATGGCTACCTTACTTGACCTCGTTGGCAATACCCCTCTTGTTGAATTGAACCGCCTGAACACGAACCCCAACGTTCGGCTGTTGGGTAAATTAGAAGGGGACAACCCCGGTGGGAGTGTGAAAGACCGGGCCGCCTACAGCATGATCAAAGGAGCCATTGACCGGGGCGAGTTAACACCCGGCATCAAGCTCATTGAAGCCACAAGCGGCAACACCGGCATTGCTTTAGCCATGATTGCCCGCCTGTTCGGTTTTGAGATCGAGTTGGCCATGCCCAAAAACTCGACCCGTGAGCGCATGCTTACAATGGAAGCTTTCGGGGCCACCGTCACCCTGACCGAGACCATCGAAAGTGCCCGCGACTATGCTGAAGAGCAAGTCGGAAAAGGGGGATTCCTGATGCTCAATCAGTTTGCCAACCCCGATAATTATTTGGCTCATTACCGCACCACCGGCCCCGAAATCTGGCGCGATACTGATGGGAAAGTCACGCATTTTGTATCGTCGATGGGGACAACCGGCACCATTATGGGCACCTCACGTTACCTGAAAGAGCAAAACCCGGATGTTCAGATTGTTGGTTGTCAGCCAACCGATGGCTCGTCTATTCCGGGGATTCGGAAGTGGCCGGTGGCGTATTTACCCAAAATTTTTGAGCCGGAGCGCGTGGATCGGGTCTTTGAAGTATCGCAGGAGCAAGCCACCCTAATGGCCCGGCGATTAGCCAGAGAAGAGGGTGTTTTTGCGGGAATGAGCAGCGGTGGCAGCGTTCATGCCGCCCTCGAACTGATTCAGGAACTGGAGGTCGGTACTGTGGTCTGCATCATCTGCGACCGGGGCGACCGCTATCTGTCGTCGGAGTTATTTGGGTAGCCGAATTTTTTGTTTGCCTACATTTTTGCACTTTGCCTCCTCACCAAACCTCTCCCTCATGATTCGCCTGATCTTTATTATTGCCGCCCTATTTACAGTTTCTGGGTGTGCTCAACAATCGACACCCACTCTGGCATTGCCCGCTGATTCGATGGCTCGGGGCCCCAAACTAACAACTTGGCTCACAGGTGACGCTGCCGATGTGCAACGCACGACCACGGGTGGCTCTGTTCTGATGGGCGGGAGTACGGATGTTGATAATGCCATTCGCTGGATGATTCAGAAATCGGGTGGGGGCGATTTTGTGGTTATTCGAGCCAGTGGCTCCAACGGTTATAACGATTATATCTATAGCCAGTTGAGTGGGGTTAATTCTGTCGAGACCATTCTCATTAACTCCCCAACATTGGCTAATGATGCCGTAGTTGAGCAAAAAATCAGGAATGCCGAGGCTCTTTTCATTGCCGGGGGCGATCAGGCCAACTACGTTAATTACTGGAAAGACACGAAGGTTGAAGATGCACTCAATTTTCTTATCAACAGCAAAAAAGTGCCGGTTGGTGGCACGAGTGCCGGGTGTGCTATTCTGAGCGAGGTTTATTTTTCGGCCCTCAACGGCACCATTACTTCTGCTAATGCTTTGCTTGCGCCCTACGCATCGGCAATGACACTGGGCCGGGGTGATTTTCTGAATCCTCCATTTCTGGCTAATACCGTTACCGATATGCACTTTAGCGAACGAGACAGGCAAGGACGACTCGTGGCCTTCATGGGACGGATGATGACCGATTGGGGAATTGTTGCCCGGGGTATTGGTGTGGATGAGCGGACGGCTGTTTGTATCGAATCTGACGGAATAGCAAGGGTTATAGGAACAGGATCCGCCTATTTCTGTCGGCCAACTGCCACCGCAAACGGACCCGAACAATGCATTATGGGCCAATCATTACACTGGCTCCGGTCGCAACAAGCAGTTCAGGTTCAGGCAGTTCAGGGTACAGCCACCGGAACCGGTACTTTCAACCTTAGTACGTGGACTCCGGGAATCGTCAACTCTTGGCAATACTGGTTTGTGAATAACGGGGTATTTGGCACAAATCCGTAAATGATTTACTCCTCAATCGCCCCATAAATTACCTCGTGGATCTTGCGCCGGAGTTTGGTCGTGTTGATGGAGGTGTTGGCCGCTGTGGGGTGAATCCGGTTGGAGAGGAACACAAAAACCAGCCCTTCATTGGGGTCAACCCAAACCATGTTGCCGGTGAAACCCGTGTGCCCGAACGACCGTTCGGAGGCTTGCTCGGCTAAATAAACACTGCCGTTGCTGTCGGGGTTTTGGCGATCCCAACCCAGCGAACGATAGCTGCGGGGGCTAATGGTTTGGGTGAAGTAAGGCACGGTGGCGGGCTGGAAAATCCGGGAACCGCCATATTCGCCCCGCTGCAAATTCATCTGTAACAAAGCCGCCACGTCGTGGGCGTTGGCAAACAGACCCGCATGGCCCGAAACCCCGCCCTGAACAGCCGCCATCTGATCGTGAACGGTTCCAATCAGCAGGGTATTTCGGAAATACGTATCGTTTTCGGTGGGAGCGCAACGCGGGTTGGCAAAGCGTTGCAGGGGTGTGAACCCAATAGACCCTAACCCAAGCGGTTTATAGATTTCTTTTTCAACGAGCTGATCTAAAGGCTGTTTCGTGATACGCTCCACAATCTTCTGAAGCGTCAGGAAGTTGAGATCGCTATACACATAAGCAGGCTTCCCATCGTCCACCTTTTTCGACATCGGCGACTGCACCACCCACTTCCAGACCGAATCTTTCAACGCAGTTCTGGCCCAAAGGTTTGGCGCAACTTGCAGGGTAAACGCGCTGTCGGGCGTGGCACTGTAGAGCGTTGGTTTGAGGCCACCGCCGGGCAAACGGGTGCGATCCCAGGTGGTTGGGTAATAGGACACCATACCCGATTGATGCCAGAGCAAATCCTGAATAACAATGTTTTGCTTGTTAGTCCCGCGCAGTTCGGGGAGGTAGAATGATGCCTTTTGGGTGATGTCTAACTGTTTCCGGTCATAGAGCAGCATCGTGGCCTGAAGCGTACTGAGCACTTTAGTCAGCGAGGCCAGGTCATACAGCGTTTCGCTCGTAACCTTCTCCGTACCTGTGAATGTCAGTTTGCCGAAATTCTTTTCATAGACAATCGTACCTTTCCGGGCCACAATAATCTGGCTCCCCGGAACCACCCGGTTGCCTAACGCGGTCTGCATCAACTGGCCAATCTGCTTCAGTTTGGTTGAGTTCATGCCCACGCTTTCGGGCGTACCGTAGGCAAGCCGACCATTGGGAGACAGCACTTTGCCAGAGCCAATTTTCCAATTCCCGGTTGAAACGGGCATGATACCACCCGCACCCAAACCACCAAAAATAACCTGAGCAGTGGCCCGTTGCATTTCATCGAAATCCTGATAGCCGCAAATCAGCGCGTCGGCGGCTGTAAACTGACTCAGGCTGTAGGCCGGGCCAAAGGCTGTAACAATCACTTTGGTGCCGCGCTGTTTGAGCCGGGTCAGCAAATCGAGCGAGGTTTTGGTGATGCCAAACTTGCGGGAAGCCGATTCGCTCATGCGGTGGAAGCTTATAATCACCACATTAGCGTCGCCCACGGCAGCCATCATCTCGTTCAGATCAGCCTCGGTATTGGGTTTGTCGGGATACGTGATTTTTTTGATAGGAGCATACTGAGCCAGTGTTTTCTGGAATACATTGTCCCAATCGGTGCCAATGGCCACCGACGCAATTCGGGTAGTGTCTAAGCGAGAAATGGGCATTATATCACCCTGATTCTCAACCACAGTTACGGCGGCATCACAAATTTCCTGCTTCAGAACCTGAGCTTCGTCGGAGTTCAAATCCTGTTCCAGATTCAGCATCGGAATGGGTTTATACTGATTCAGTCTTGCCCAATATTTGGCCCGAAGAATCTTGCGAACCTTTTCGTCGATGAGCTCCTGCGAAATCTGCCCGGTTTGCACGGCGTTCAGAATCACGGCTGCTGCTTCTTTTATATTCTCCGGATAAAGCAGAATGTCGTTACCCGCAATGAGCGCCCGGAGGTTAATATCCACGGCTCGTCCGGCCCGGCTAATGCCGTTCATATTCATGGCATCGGTGAACACCAGGCCCCGGAAACCAAGTTCGTTTTTGAGCAATTCAGTCACTACTTTGTTCGACAGCGTGGCTGCCAGAGCCGGGCGGTCGTCCACACCGGGAACATACAAATGGCCCGTTACCACACCCATCAGGCTGTCGGCAATGAGCCGACGAAACGGAAAGAGGTCAATATCATGCAGTTGCGCCGATGATCGGCTAATTACCGGCAGTGTGTGGTGCGAATCGAGGTTGGTGTCTCCATGACCGGGGAAATGCTTGGCCGTGGCAATAATATGGTTGACTTGCAGCCCCTTCATATAGGCAGACGCTTTGCTGGCCACGTTCTCTTTCGACTCGCCAAACGAGCGGTTGCCAATGACTGGGTTGGCCGGGTTGCTGTTAATATCAGAAACGGGTGCAAAGTTGATGTGAATACCCAACCGGCGGCACTGACGGCCAATTTCGTCGCCCATCCGATACACCAGCTGATCGTCGCGGAGGGCACCGAGGGCCATTTGCTTCGGGAAATCCATGGCACTGTCTAAGCGCATTCCCAAACCCCACTCGCCGTCGATACCGACCAGCATTGGAATTTTCGACAGCGATTGATACCGGTTCGTAAGCAAAGCCTGCCGGTGCGGGCCACCCTGAAAGAAAATCAGACCCCCAATATGATAATTCTGAATCAGGTGTTCAATGTATTGGTAATGATTGTCGTGACGGTTAGAGAAGGTAGCAACCATGAAAAACTGCCCGACTTTTTGTTCGGGAGTCATCGTCGTAAACACACTGTCGATCCATTTCTCGGCAGAACTATCGGCTCGCGCCAACACTTCGACCGGGCGGGTTGCCGGGTATGTTCGGAGGGGAACCTCAACGGGTTTGGCAGTAGGTTTGACTGACGTTACGGGTCGGCGGGCAGCCACAACCATTCGCTTAACAGGCCCCGACCAGGCCATTGCGCTCCATAATCCAATAAACAATAGACCAGCTACGGATAATCCAATTCGCGTGTTCTTGCTCATAGGTACTAATAGGGTAATAATCGAGCCATCAAGAATGCTCTTCTTGTCATACGAACCCATAAAATTAGTCAATGAACCCGTTAGAGCATAATGATTAAATGGGCTGAACAGGTTTTTAACGTAAATTTCACTGATTCATGATATGGGCTTCTTACTTTCGTCCAAATATTGATTGTATTGAAGCCATATCGTTACATTATTCTCCTTTTGTTGTTCGCCTTGTTAGGTACGCCAACAGTCGGGCAACATTATATTCATTACGCTCTTCCCATTCTGTATCTACCAAGCCTATCCCGTTTTGGGTAAAGAGGCTGATTATAGTCGCCCCCGCACTAAAGAGTTTAGACCCCATTTATTAGTCGAATGGAGTCAGGATTTATCCCACCAGTTTAGCATCCGGGTGCGTGGAGGCTACGAGTACCGACGCTTTACTGGTGTTCCGGCTACAGGCCGGGCACGTTTTCGGGCATTGCTTCGGCGGGAACTTTCCGACAAAACCTACCTTTCACTATGGAACGAGACTCTAATTCCTGTTGCGCCAAATATTGCCGTTAAACAACGCTACGAAACCAACCGAACCAACCTGGCTACTGGTCGGAGTTTGACCGAACACCTAACGTTGGAAGCAGGGTATCAATTTTCGTACCGACAACGTCGTTCTCTTATCGAATATGACGAAGAACATACCCTGACAGTAACGGCTTTCTGTCGTTTTTAAAAGGAGGCAACAGTCCAACTTTCGCTTTTATTTCGTTATAAATGCTACGAATGAACAAATTATGTGTAACTGGCATAAACCTGAATCGAATCGTATTAACTGTTTGTAAATCAATGAAAATCAATTGGTTGTTTATGTTGCTGATATCCTTGCTGTCCACTGCTTTAAAGGCGCAACCGGCCAGTTCAGCCTATAAAGCACTGCTCAATACCCTCTACGGCAACAGCACCGTTCCGACCGTCACGGTTGTCGATCTCAAAAAAATGAACAATGTAGTATTGCTCGATACCCGCGAAAAAAAGGAGTTCGATGTGAGCCACCTGCCCAATGCCCGTTGGGTTGGCTACGACGATTTTAGTTTCGACCGGGTGAAAGAAATCCCCAAAACAGCCAACGTAGTTACCTACTGTTCAGTGGGCTATCGGAGCGATAAGATCGGTGATAAGCTGAAGGCAGCGGGCTTCGGCAACGTGCACAACCTTTACGGAAGTTTGTTCGAGTGGGTCAATCAGGGGAACCCGGTGGTGGATAATGCGGGCAAACCCACCAACCGCGTGCATGGGTTCTCGCGAACGTGGGGTGTCTGGTTGAAAAAGGGGGAAAAGGTCTATGACTGATTATTCCCCCGCGACTAGCTTGTTCCCCAGAATCAGCGAGATGGCCATCCCCGCCACGATGCCTGACACAATCAACGTCCAGGTGCGTTTGCTGATTCCCAGCCGGTCGATGGCTACCCCCGAAATGGTCAGCACTAAACCCACAATCAGTAATTGCCCCAATTCAAGGCCAATATTGAAGGCCAGCAGCGGCTGCGCAATGTTGGACTCCCGCCCCAGCAAACTCCGCAGATAGTTGGAAAACCCCAACCCGTGAATCAGGCCGAATACAGCCGCCAACCCATACCGTGACCATGACCTCTGGGTTGGTTTTCCAATCGCAAACCGGCTGGGGGTTTCGTCGTGGAAAAAGTTAACGACCGCCGTAATCAGAATCGTAATCGGAATAAGCAACTCGACAATGTCGGTGCGGTATTCCAGAATGTTTAGGGTAGCAAGGGCCAGCGTGATAGAATGACCTATGGTGAAGGCAGTTACCAAAATCAGCACCTGCCGCCATTGTCGAAGGGTATAAACGGCGCATAGGGCAATCACAAACAGAATATGGTCGTAACCCCCGGGGTCGGTAATGTGGTCGAACCCCAGACCGAGATAAATCAAAAAATCTGACATAAATTCACTGTTATCTGTTATCGGTCAACTTCTCCCATAACAATATCAATGGAACCCAGAATAGCAACAAGATCGGCGATCATAGCTCCCCGACTAATCGACTGAATGACAGACAGGTTATGAAATGAACAAGCCCGACATTTGCACCGAACGGGTATGTCCGATTTACCATCGGCGCGGAAAAAGAAGCCTAATTCGCCTTTTGCGCTTTCGCCCCGGACATAAATATCCATTGCTTTGGGCCGGATCTTCTTGGGCAGCATCGCGTGCGGGTCAAAATCGCGGGTTCGCCTGTGGATGCCAGTCAGTTGATCCAAACACTGACTGATTATCTTAAGTGACTCGCGGCACTCCCGAATTCGGACGTGGTTCCGGTCCCAACTGTCGCCCACTGTTCCTACCTGCCCTGTGCCGATGGGAATATCAAAATCCAGTTCGGGATAGACCGAGTAGGCATCGACCCGACGCAAATCGTACCGCAAACCCGACCCACGCAAAACCGGCCCGGTGCAACCGTAATTAATGGCCACATCTAAGGGCAACACACCCACGTTGGCAGTGCGTTTCACGAAAATCTGGTTCTCCGAAACCAACTGCTCCAACTCCGTAAGTTTGGGGTCAAGATAGGTGACCAACTCGCGGCAGCGTTCCTCAAAACCTACCGGCAGGTCATAAAACAGGCCCCCAATCCAGATGTAATTATAGAGCATTCTGGCCCCGCTAACCCATTCGAGCATCCGCTGAATGTGTTCGCGGTCGCGCATATAATACAGGAACGGCGTGTAGGCTCCGATATCGATGGCGTAGGTACCAATGGCTACAAAATGCGACGTTATCCGGTTCAACTCGGCCACTAAAACCCGGATGTACTCGATTCTCTTGGGTATATCGTGCTGAATACCAAGCATTTTCTCCACGCCCATCACAAACACGTGTTCGGCGTTCATGGCGGCCAAATAATCGAGTCGATCTACAAATGGAATCGTCTGATTGAACGGCAACGACTGCGCGTGTTTCTCGAAACAACGGTGTAGGTAGCCCATGTGCGGCACCACATCCACAATAATTTCCCCGTCGGTAATGACTTCTAAGCGCAATACACCATGGGTGGATGGGTGTTGCGGCCCCATGTTCAGGATCATCTGCCCTTCGCCGAGGTCTTCGGGCGCGTAACGATTGGTCTCCGAAGTCAGCAGCAACTGACCGGAGGTCATCGGCTCCGTGCTAAGTAGACCCGCTCCGGGGGTATAGTCGATTGTTTGTGTCGTTGTCATGGATAGGGCAAAGGTACAGGGGCGCAATGAATAGTGTTTACAAGTGTGGCCCTGTTTTAACGTTTATATAGCGGTGCGTCCGTAGTTTTGTGACCTCCCCTGCTTGCTTAATTGTATGAGAAAAATCTTGCTTTTGTCCCTGGTCTGCTTGCTACCCGCGCTTGTTTCTGCCCAGGCAGTCAAGGTAACTGTTTCGGGGGTAGTTAGAGAAACCGCCAAAAAAACGGTTCTTCCGTTTGTGAATGTTACGTTGTTGATGCCGCAGGACAGCAGTTTTGTTACCGGGGCCATTACCAACGAAGAAGGTCTTTTTACGCTTCCCGGTGTGCAACGCGGCAACTACCTACTCAAGGTTAGTTACGTTGGTTATCAGATTGTTGTGCAACCTATGCTGGTGGGTCAGTTGAGTCCGTTCATCAACATTGGCACGATTGAACTCACCGAACAAACCGCTCAACTCGGCGAAATAACCGTGACGGCCCGACAGGAGGTCATTGCCAGCACGTTGGATAAAAAGACGTTTACGCTGGGCGACAACATCAGTCAGGCGGGCGGGTCGGCATTGGAAGCCATGAAAAACCTGCCCGGCGTAACGGTGGATAACGACGGAAAAGTGCTGTTGCGGGGTAATGACCGCGTGATGGTGCTGATCGACGGGCGGCAAACGGCCCTGACGGGTTTCGGCAACCAAACCGGCTTGGGGAATATTCCGGCTTCGGCCATCGACAAGATCGAAATCATCAATAATCCGTCGGCCAAATACGATGCCAATGGCAACGCGGG
>JAJAYX010000402.1 GCA_026785985.1 Rudanella sp.
GTATTGAAATAATAGGTAATGATTTCGTCTTTCGTGAAGTTGCGTTCCAACTTGATCGCCATCAGCCACTCCTTCGATTTATAAACGATTTTCCGAACAAACGGGACTTTATTCAATAGGCCGCTGTTGTTTTTCTTGCGGGTTTTGAACAGATTTTTGGCCAATTGCTGGGTAATGGTGGAACAGCCCCCGTCGCGTCCGAAACTGACCATTGCCCGACCTAACGCCCGAATATCGATGCCAATGTGTTTGTAGAAACGGGCATCTTCAGTGGCAATCAGCGCGTTGATGAGTGGCTTCGGAATGTTCTCGAACTTGATGGGCGTTCGGTTTTCCGTATAAAACTTGCCAATGGGTTTACCGTCCAGCGTAAAGATTTCTGAGGACTGAGCCAATCTTGGTTTTTTCAATTCCTCAATACTGGGCATCTCGCCAGTAAGCCATAAAAAGTTGGTTTCCAGCCCAAAAACATACAGTGCCAATGTTAGCAAACCGTAGGTAAAAACCTTCCAGGCTGTGCGGAGATACGGATAATAGGCCGATTCCCGGTCGATATAACGACCTACAACTTCCCGGCGACGCTCCCGCAACTCTACCCGGCGTTCGCGTAGTTGACCAAATTGATCATAAAATTGCTCTACTCGTTCGTCGCCCAGCGTTGCCGAAGCACCCCGGTACAACAGACGGCTCAACCTGCGCGTCGTCCGGCGAAAAAAAAGCCTGATGGCTTGCCAGATGTCGCTCAGTTGCTCCAATAATTCCCTCATTTTGAGTAATTGGTGATTAGTTTGATGGTAATTCGGTGATTGGTTTCACTAAGAGATTTGACAGACCTCATCCCCGGCCTGTGTCCTCACAGGCCGCTTTTGTTTTAACCCAATCAACAAGGCCATGACAATGCTTTTTTCTCCCCTTTCGATACGCGGAATTACTCTCAAAAACCGGATTGCCGTTTCGCCCATGTGCCAGTATTCAAGCCTCGACGGGTTCAGTAGCGACTGGCATCTGGTGCATTTGGGGAGCAGAGCTGTCGGGGGCGCGGGTCTGGTGATTACCGAAGCGGCCGCCGTCTCGCCCGAAGGCCGCATTACGGCCCACGACCTCGGCCTGTGGGACGACAGCCATATTGCCGGACTGAAACGCATTGTCGATTTCCTGACCGAAAACGGGTCTGTGGCGGGCATTCAGTTGGCCCACGCAGGCCGCAAAGCCAGCCACACCCGCCCGTGGGAAGGCGGTAAACCCATTTTCCCGATCGAACCCGAGGGCTGGCAAACAGTTGGCCCCAGTGCCATTCCGTTTGCCGAAAATGGCCTGTTGCCTACTGAATTAGACGCGGAAGGCATAGCCAAAATCCGCGCCGATTTTAAGACCGCAGCCGTTCGGGCGTTGGCCGCCGGTTTCAAGGTGGTTGAAGTACACACGGCCCACGGCTATTTACTCCATGAGTTTCTGTCGCCCATCAGCAACCACCGCACCGACGAATACGGTGGCTCGTTTGAGAACCGGGTTCGGTTTGCCCGCGAAATTGTGCAGGACGTTCGGGGCATTTGGCCCGACGACCTGCCTGTTTTTGTGCGGGTTTCGGCTTCCGACTGGATCGAGGGTGGCTGGACAATCGAAGATTCGGTGCGCTTTTCGGCCCTTCTCAAACAAGATGGTGTTGATCTGATCGATTGCTCATCGGGCGGAAATGTGCAAAAAGCGGTTATCCCGCTCGTTCCCGGCTATCAGGTTCCTTTTGCCGAACAGATTAAACGCGAAACCGGCCTGCCAACAGGAGCCGTGGGTCTAATCACTACCGCCGGACAAGCCGAAGCCATCCTGACCGCTGGGCAAGCCGACCTGATTCTGCTGGCCCGCGAACTTCTCCGCGACCCCTATTTCCCGCTCCATGCCGCCAGCGAACTCGGCGACGACATGGAGTGGCCCGTGCAATACCAGCGGGCAAAACGGTGATGGAACGGTTTCGCCCCTTATCTTTGTGCCTTCATTTTTAGGCAACATGATTGTTAAGACCAAACGATACGCTATTGACCAGAAAACGTACATCAATGTCGCGTTGAAGCAATGGCTCCGCGACAACTGGAAGTACATTTTCATTCCCATCGCTTTCATTTTCATCAACGCCATCCTGGGCATCACGGGGGTTTATCCAAACATCTGGATTTACGTGGTGATTTTTGTTCTAACCCTGCTCTACGTTTTATTCTGGGCCATTCAGATCACGGGAATATCGCAGATGGAGCAAAGTAAGCCGCTGTTCGAGAAGTATGTGTATGAAATTGACAGCCGCCAGATTCTGATGCGTATCAACGCCAAAGAAGGCGGTTTGCTGAAATGGGATCAGATTAAGGCCGTTGAAAAAGGCAAAACCGCTTATATTTTTTACCTTGACAACGAAGCGGCCTTGAAAAACGTGAAAGCCAACTGGTTTGCCAAGTTCGTGACGCGGGGCCTGGCCAAAGCGCAGTTTCTATACCTGCCCTTCAGCATATTTACCAGTGACCACGACATCCGGTTCATGGAGACCATCCTGAAACGCAAGAGCCTGCTGATTGAAGCGGCTATGAAGTAAGACAGGAAGCAGTAAGGTGTAGGACCCGGCTTGAGAAAGGCCGGGCTTTTTTTGTACTTTTACCATCTGACCAACTCCACTATTGGGACTGGTTTTTTTAGACGTTTCCACGTATGCTTCGTTCGTTTCGTTTGCGGGTTGGCCTATTGCTGTTGTTGCCCGTTTTGGTTTCTCAGGCCCAGATTGCGCCACCCAAACAAATTACTTTAGACGACATCTGGGGTCGCAACGCAGGCACGTTTGCGCCCCGAACGGTGCAGGGCGTGAACTGGATGAAATCGGGTGGGTTTTATACGACCCTGGCCGATGGGCGCGTCGTGAAATTCTCCATTACTGATGGCGATGCCACGAATGGCCGCGCCGTGGACACGCTGTTTGATGAACGGACATCCCGCCCCGCCGGGCAATCCATCAGCATTGACGATTATCAACTTAGTGCCGACGAGCAGAAACTGCTGCTGACCACCGCCGAGGAACCCATTTACCGCCGATCGAGTCGGGCCACGTTTTATGTGTATGAGCTGGCTACGAGTCAATTACGACTCCTGAGCCGGGGCGAAAAACAACAATACGCTACCTTCTCACCCGATGGTCGGCGGGTGGCTTTTGTCCGCGACAACAACCTGTTTACAGTCGATTTGGCCACGATGGCCGAGAAACAATTGACCTCCGACGGCAAACAAAACGCCATTATCAACGGTGGGGCCGACTGGGTTTATGAGGAAGAATTCAGCATGGCGCGGGCGTTTGAATGGTCGCCGGATAGCCGCCGGGTGGCATTTATTCGGTTCGATGAGACCCTCGTACCGGAGTATAACATGCAGACCTGGGGGGAGTTATACCCCACAGATTACAAATTCAAATACCCCAAAGCGGGCGAAGACAACTCGACGGTGAGCGTGTGGGTAGCCGATGCCACAACGGGCCAGAAAGTAAAAGTTGATACGGGTGTTGAAGCGGATATTTACCTGCCCCGGATTCAGTGGACTCAAAACCCAAACCTGCTATCGGTTCGACGGTTGAACCGGCTGCAAACCCAGCTTGACCTGATTCATGCCGATGCTACAACCGGCAAAACAACTGTTGTTCTGACCGAAACAGCCAATAATGTGCTGGGGGGGCAACCAAGTTACGTTGATCTGGAATTTACGGATGATCTGACGTATCTCTCTGACGGTAAGACGTTTATCTGGACAAGCGAACGCAGTGGTTTCAAGCATGTGTACCGCTATGACATGAACGGCACGCTGCTTGGCCCGATCACGAGTGGCAACTATGAAATTCTGAACCTGCTGGGTGTGGATGAAAAAAGTCAAACGGCCTACTACCTCTCTGCAGAAATATCGCCCGTTGAAAAGCATCTGTTTCGCATTGGCCTCGACGGGCGCAACAAGCAGCGGCTGAGTCTGGGTAAAGGAACCTATTCGGCCAATTTCAGCCCCGATTTTACTTACTATTTGCTTTCGCACAC
>JAJAYX010000403.1 GCA_026785985.1 Rudanella sp.
TGATGTTGTGCCGAACAATTTCCTCAATGGGTAAAAACAGCGTTTCGCTCGCTCGCTCAAAGGGCATGAACCGGGGCAGGTTGGCCGGAATCTGCACAAAGGACAGTCGTTGCCGGTCGTCTTCGTCGTCGGACACAACCTTGCGATCATTAGCGGCATCGGTATTTTGCGTGACTACCCCAAAAATCAACACCTTCGCCAGCAACACCGGAAATGTGTGGGTGTAGTCATACAGCATGGGCGTAAGCGTGGGGTAGATCGTCCGGTCGAAATAATCGTTAGCATGAGCTTGCTCGTTGCGGTTCAGATCAGCGAGTTCGACAATGCGGAGTTGATTTTCGGGGAAGAGTGGCAGTAATTCCTGCGTAAAAATCTCCTGCTGCATCATGCTAAACTGTTGCGTAGCCGTGAAAAGTGCCTTCTTAAAGGGCACTTCGCGCAAACCTGAATAATCGACGCGCTGTTTATGGTAGTCCAGATAGTTATATAAACTCCCCACCCGAATCGTGAAAAACTCGTCCAGGTTTGAGTCTGTAATAGCCAAAAATTTCAGCCGCTCCATCAGGGGCCGGTGTACGCTCCGGGCCTGATCGAGTACACGCTCGTCAAATTTCAACCAACTCAGGTCACGGCTCAGATAATCGCTCTGATCAATGACATTGCTAACTTTCTCGCTGACTTTAGCCATAGTAGTTGATGCTGCTTCTGGAGAAGTTTTGGGAGATTGAGTAAATCGGTGAAGGATATTGCGAATCACGGGTTTTAGAAATTGAATGGTTTGTCGATAGAAATACAATAAAAAAGCGGGCGAATCAGCCCGCTTTTTCAGTTGATTTATACTTAAACGTCCACTCGGGCGTATTTCGCATTCCGTTCAATAAAATCTCGTCGGGGGGCCACATCATCGCCCATCAGGGTCGAGAAGACGAGGTCGGCATTGGCCGCCGACTCAATGGTGACCAGTTTCAGGCTCCGGCGGTCAGGATCCATAGTAGTGCTCCACAACTGTTCGGCGTTCATCTCGCCCAAACCCTTGTAGCGTTGCACGTGAACGTTCTCCTCGCGGCCCGTACCGGCCAGATCTTTCACCGCCTGTTCGCGCTGCTGTTCGTTCCAGCAATAGCGTTCTTCCTTGCCTTTTTTGAGGAGATAGAGGGGCGGCTGGGCAATATAAATATTACCATTGTCGATAAGGGCCTTCATGTTGCGGAAAAATAAGGTCAGAATCAGCGTTCTGATGTGGCTTCCGTCCACGTCGGCATCAGTCATAATAATGACTTTGTGATACCGAAGTTTATCAAGGTTCATTACTGTTTCGTCGTCCTTTTTCTCTAAGCGTATGCCGAGGGCCGTCCAGATATTTTTGATCTCTTCGTTCTCATAAATCTTGTGTTCCATGGCTTTCTCCACGTTCAGGATTTTTCCGCGAAGGGGCAAAATGGCCTGAAACGCCCGGTTGCGGCCCTGTTTGGCGGTGCCACCGGCGGAGTCTCCTTCCACAAGGTATATCTCGCATTTCTCAGGGTCGGTATCGGAGCAGTCAGCGAGTTTGCCGGGCAGGCCTGCACCACCCATAAAGTCGCTGCGCTGCACCATAATGCGCTTGTAGGCTTGCTCGGCTGCAATGCGGGCCTGCGCCGACACCAGCACTTTTTTCACGATGCCCTGCGCTGTTTTGGGGTTCTCTTCCAGCCACGATTCAAGAAGCGCGGCCATCGTTTGACTCACCGCGCTCACCACTTCCTGGTTGCCCAGTTTGGTTTTGGTTTGTCCTTCAAACTGAGGCTCCTGTACTTTCACCGAGATCACAGCGGTCAGCCCCTTACGGAAGTCTTCTCCAGTGAAGGTTAGTTTACCCAGGTTTTTAAACTTGTCGGCGTTTTTGTCGGCGTAACTTTTCAACACCCGCGTCAATGCAGAACGGAACCCCTGCACGTGGGTGCCGCCCTCGTGAGTGCTGATATTGTTCACATAAGACATCACGTTTTCGCCCGCTTCGTAGTTATACACCAGGGCCACCTGCACTGGCGTTGAACCCTTGTTGCTTTCCATATAAACGGGACTCATTCCGTCGAGGGGGGCACGGGTTTGATCAAGGTATTTTACAAATTCGACCAGGCCACCCTGCGAATAAAAATCATCGGCGTTGATGGGTTCTCCCTGTTCGTTGAGGTCGCGCAGGTCGGTCAGGAAAATATGGATACCCCGATTCAGGTAAGCCAGTTCTCGCAGACGGCCCGCTACGGTTTCGTAGCGGAAAACGGTCTCCGTAAAATGGATTCATCGGGCTTAAACCGGACGGTTGTCCCGTGGTCATCGGCTTCGCCAATAATACGGGCATCGTACTGAGGAATACCGATTTTGTATTCCTGCTCTACAATATTTCCATCGCGGTGTACTTCCACGCGGAGGTCGGTCGAGAGGGCGTTTACGCAGGACACACCCACGCCATGCAAGCCACCCGACACTTTATAGGTGTCTTTGTCGAACTTACCACCGGCGTGCAACACGGTCATCACGACCTCCAGGGCCGATTTGCCCATTTTGGTATTGATACCCGTTGGAATACCCCGACCGTTGTCCTGCACGGTAATAGAATTGTCGGTATTCATGGTGACGCGGATGGTGTCGCAGTGACCGGCTAAAGCCTCGTCGATAGAGTTGTCGACTACTTCCCAGATCAGGTGGTGCAATCCCCTTATGCCGATGTCGCCAATGTACATGGCCGGGCGTTTGCGGACGGCCTCCAGGCCCTCAAGAACCTGAATATTATCGGCCCCGTAATTTCCGTTTGGGTTAGGTGCCTCTGACTCGGTTGGGATGTCGGTTTCGATCAATTCGTTTGTCATAAGTCTGCTCGAATAATAGTCGCAAATCGGTTACGTCAGGTTTAGACGGTTGCGATTATGATGCGCTATCAGATTGTAAAAATACAAAAAAAATTGGCCATTTCCTACCATCTGCCTACCCAATTGCTTTTACAATACGAAAAAACGCGACTCTTGCTTAGAACCGCGTTTAAACCTGCTTTTATGACGTAATACACCCTGCTTTTTAGACCATGCCGGGGGTCAGTTTTTGCAAACCAATGCCCGTATTGGTAAAAGTGATTGTGCGGGAGCGTTTTCTAGGAAAAGTCTTATTATAGCATTACTGATAATCTGCGTTTCCGTTCTGGCTTTAATCCTCCGGAAACGGAATATACACGAAGCCCGCAAACTCGGCATGAACCACAAAAAGGCAGCAATACTCGTCGGGGTTGCGATAGTTTTCTTTAAACATCTCGATGGAGTCTTCGCCAATAAGTTCGCGCTGAATAAACTCGTCCAGATACGAGGCTCTATAGTTCCAGGCATTGGTTAATTCGTTGGATGCAATCAGGAGCTGACCTATATCTATACTGCGATGAGAGGCCACAAAAATGGGATGTTCTGAAAAACCCCGCGTCCGAATCTGGTAAGAGGCATCCTTAAGCTGGTCGGTAACAAGGACAAAATCCCCCGAAATCAGCCCCATCAGTTTTTTGTTGAGGTCGGGTGAATTAGCATCGTCCAACAGAACATTTTCGTTGCTATGGTTAATCATTTGACGTTAAAATCTTGCTGCCAACAACAGTTGCAAATCTTTGAACCGCATGTTGAATTTGCGGGCGATGTAGGCGTTGGTCAGCGTGCCTTTATGACAATAAACGCCTTTCATAAACCATCGGTTCGTATACATCATTTCTTCGATGCCGCCGATGGTGCCGGTTTCGAGCAAAAACGGCAGGAAAATATTGCTCAGAGCCATGCTCGCCGTATGGGCCACACGGGCAGCAATGTTCGGAACGCAGTAATGAATGACTCCGTGATGCTGAAAAATGGGGTTTTTGTGACTGGTGATGCGCGAGGTCTCGAAGTTGCCCCCCTGGTCAATGGCTACGTCGATGATCAGGGCTTCGGGTTTCATGCGGCTCACGGTTTCTTCGGTCACCACAATAGGGCTGATGCCATCGTCGCCCCGGAGTGCCCCAATCACCACGTCGGCCCGTTCAACGGCTTCCGACATTGTTTCGGAGTCGATGATAGACGTGTAAATGGGTTGTCCCACGGCATATTTCAATCGTTGCAGTTTATAGAGATGCCGGTCGAACACTTTGATGTCGGCCCCCATGCCGAGGGCAGTACGAATGGCATATTCGGCTACGGTTCCGGCACCCAAAATAACGACTTTAGTGGGTGGAACCCCGGTGATACCACCCAGAATAACGCCCCGACCGTTTACACTGTTGAGATATTCGCCGGCCACCAGCATCACAATGCTGCCTGCAATTTCGCTCATCGTGCGAATCACCGGCAAGCCACCACCCTGATCCTCGATGTATTCGTAGCCAATAGCGGTAATGTTTTTCTCGTTGAGCCGCTCAAAATAATTGCGCTCGTGCGAGGGCAGGTTCACGGCAGAGATCAGGGTGCTGCCTGCTTTCAGATACGCAAACTCATGATCGACCAACGGCTCTACTTTCAAAATGACGTTAGCATCGAAGACCTCTTTGGGCGAGTAAACGATCTGGGCACCGGCTTCGCTGTACTCATTATCACCGAATTTAGCTCCAGTCCCGGCGGCCGTTTCCACCACTACCTGATGGCCGTTCCGCACCAGAATGGTGACGGCTTCGGGCGTGAGTGCGATGCGGTTTTCCTGAAACGAAACCTCTTTGGGCAGGCCAATCAACAGGCTGTGCTTGTCGGTTTTGACAGCAACAGGAGATTCCTGTGGGTATAGTGCCGTTTGCGTTTGCCTGGCTAATTCCTCGAATCCAGTCATAGTTTAGGGGCTACTTATCACCGTACTAACCGTCCGTTTGCCGGTATCATCGGCGGATAAATGTAGTTGATAATACGATGTAGGCCAGAGTGCTTCAATCCGTTCGGGCCATTCAACAAAGCAGTAACTTCCCGAGTCGAAGTATTCTTCCAACCCAATGTCTAACGCTTCAGCTTCGTTGAGAAGGCGGTAACAATCGAAGTGATAGACGGGTTCGCCCTGCTTCGTCGTGTACTCGTTAATCAACCCAAAAGTGGGGCTCTGCACCACACTCACCACGCCAACGGCCCGGCAAAGTGCTTTAATAAGAGTGGTTTTGCCCGCTCCCATCTCCCCCTCAAACAACCAGACTCGATGCGTTCCGGCTTCATCAAGCAATCGGCGGGACACCCCGTCTAATTCGTCTAAGGATTGAAACTGGACAGTCATCGTATTGTTGAGAAATCGTCCACGAAGATACGAAGATTGGTTGACTTGCCGTCCTATCCGTCTTGGGAGCAGGTGTTTTTGACTTAAATAAAGCCGTAACTTGCAGACTGTTAATCGGTTCTTGCCATGCGCCACACCTACCTATTCTTTCTGTTTAGTTGCCTCTTCCTTCAGACTCTCCGCTGGGATCAATGAGTTACGTAGCCCGGCAGACTCCGTATCAGATCACGGTTCGGCCCGAAATGACCACCAGCTACCGGCTGTTGGCCGTGGACGATGCTGCCTGTCCGAATGGGCAGGCTTCTGGCACGGCCCTAATTCTACTTGGGCAGGGTTCGGCCAATGACCTCACGCTGAATGCTTTTTCCAACCCAACAACAGGCTGGGTGCGTGTAGAGGGTCAGTTGAAAAAATCGGGTACGGTGCTGCTACGGGTGGTGAACCGGGCCGGACAGGTTGTTCAGACTCTGGAGCATCCCGATCAATCGGTCAACTATCGTTACGACCTGAATTTGTCGGGGATGCCAGCGGTGATATACACTCTGGTTGTAGAAGCCGATGACCGGAAGGAGTCGTTCAAACTGGTTAAGCACTGAAGCACACAAATAGACCGTTTATCAACTCCCCAAGTCATTCATCGCGAATCGGTTTGAACTGCCCGGCGGTCGCCGTAGTTTAGTAGTATAAACTATTCCGGCAATGACTCCGACACGAAAACAAGCGATTATCCGGCGCGTAAAAGATATTACGCTCGGCACCACCCTTAGTGTAGCCCTGCTCAATGGGTCGATGCTGCTGCAGAGTTGCAGCAGTAACAACGACGACCA
>JAJAYX010000404.1 GCA_026785985.1 Rudanella sp.
GTAATCGAAATAATTCACCTGCACCGCCCGAATGTCGTGTTCCGCGCCAAGGTCGGTAGTGAGCGTTTCTCCGGGGCGATTCTGGCCCGCTACCCAGAACGTGCGGGGGTTTTCGTCGGCCACGCGGTCAACGACAACGGTATCGATGGGGGCCGTGGCGAGGGTTGAGGAGGCCACAACGGGCTTTTTGTAATTAAGCAACATCCAGCCCGTGAACAGTTCGTCGCGGGTGGTCACTTTTTTGGTGGGCAGCCGATGCGGAAAATCCCCGAAACGGGTGTTCACATTCATCTGATCGTCTTTGTCAAACCCGGCCGGGTTCATCACAATCCGGCGTTCCATACCCCAGTTCACGCCAATCCAGGTAGTGCCGGTGTTCCAGTAGTTGCCGTAATTATCCTGAAACGTGTTGCCGTGGCCGCAGCCCGTGGCATAGCCGCCCGGTTTGTAGGCAATGGGATTGTAGGGTGCATATTCCCACGGCCCCAGCGGGGTTTTGCCCACGTAGGTACCGTTGCCATACACGTTGTATTCGGTGCCGGGTGCGCCATATTGCAGGTAATACTTGCCCTTATATTTGGTCATCCAGGCCCCTTCCGTAAAGGGTTTGAAGGGATCGGAATGGTTCGGGCCGAAGCGTTCCCAGCCGTGGTTGTAGGGGTCGAGCCAGAACATGGCTTTGTAGGCCTCGGCAGGGTTGTTGCCCGCATAAGTCAGGTTGCGGCTCTTGTCGAGTTCAGCCCCAAAAATTGGATAAACGTTCGACGATCCCCAGTACATATACCATTTGTCAGTATCGTCGTCGTGGAACAGGGCAGGATCCCAGGGGCCAATGTCTTTGGGCAGGCGGGGGAGCCAGCGATTGTAAAATTTCAGCTTGCCTTTTTCGGGTTCGGTCGAAATAAAAATGGGCCGCTGCTCAAACGTACTCTGAAACAAATACATCGTGTCGCGCACCGACAGGGCCGCCGGGGCGCACATATCCTCCATCGGCCAGGTAGAGGGTATCACATACCGCCAGTTGCTCAGGTCTTTGGAGTGCCACCACCCGCCCTGAATAGTCACGAACAAGTAGTATTCGCCGGGGTTGCGTCCAACTTTGTGATTGATGATAACCGGGTCGGCCCCGGAGCGATAGGAAACCCGTTCGTTCAACTGCTCAAAATTATACCGATAGCTGATGTCCATCGGGTTGCAGTAAGTTGTCGCTCCGGCGAACTGGCTGGGACGAGGGTTGGCCATTTGCTGGGCGTTAGCCGTAAGCCCAACGATGAAGAACAGGACAAGAAAAATCAGGCGCGACATACAATCAACTGGTTTCTATAGTGATGCCCTCATCGGCCAGATACTGCCCGATGTTAAAAAACTGTCCGTCGGTTAGTTCAGGGTCGCGGTGCCAATCCATTGTGAGCCAGGCATCGGCGTTGCGTTCGGCTACCATCACCTGCTGCGTACTGGTAAAGAACTTGATCCCATAATTTCTTCGGCTGTTTTTTTGCCTGCCAACACGTCTTTGTAGCCCCGGTAATAAAGCGGTTGCCCGTCCATAACTTCATACACCAGGGATTCCAGCGAGACAACAGGCTGTTTTGGGCGGGCTTGAGTGGCTTTCCGGCGTTTGGGTTTTTCTATCGTCTCCATAGCTGAGTTTATTTTAGGCAAGATACAAAAAAGGGTAATAGTAGCGTCAGATAGCCGCCAGGATAAACAAAAAGATCAAATATGGACACAAGTGGAAAGCCGAAATTATACTTTCCAAAGAATTTTCATTTTTAATGTCCGCCCAATACTACTACGAAGTCTATCAATCAACGCATTACGGTGGCTTTTGCCCAATCGGTCGGGAAACTCATTATGGATATTTCTTCGTAGGGCTTGACACGTATTACGGAATCAACAAACTTAGGCCGTCCATTATGTTCTGTTTCACGCTTTAAACAAACTCTGCGACACTATGAGAATCCAAATTAATGCTGTGCATTTCACAGCTGACCGCAGTTTGCTTGATTTTATTCAGGCCAAACTCAACAAACTCGACACCTTCCACGACCACATCATCAGTGGCGAGGTGTTTCTCCGACTCGATGGATCGGATACCAACAAGGTAAAGGAAAAAATCATGGAGGTTCGCCTGATGATTCCCGGCAAAGAAATTTTCGTGAAAGAACACGACAAAACATTCGAAAGCGCCACCGACCGCATTATGGAGGTACTCAAAGATAAATTAGTTCGCTTCAAAGAAAAGCGAAATGACTTCTCCAGCCCGGCCATCGCAGAAGCCCGAGAGCGGATGAAAGTAGAAGAAGTGGTTGACGATTTTGACGATTAATACCCCCTAACTCATCAAAAAGCCGCCCCTCGTTTGAGGAAGCGGCTTTTTTGATGGATAATGGTTAATGAATGACGGATAATAGACCGACGCAAATTACCTGTTAGGGACATTATACGTTGTTCGTTAACCATTGTCCATTTCTACAAACCAAACGCTTCTTTCACCGTATCCACGAAGTCCAGTTTCTCCCAGGTGAAGAGTTCAACCTCAACCGTCTTGCTGGTCCCGTTTGAGCCAAAGGTTTTGGTAACTACTTCGTTCTTGCGACCCATGTGGCCATAAGCCGCTGTTTCTGAGTAGATTGGGTTGCGAAGTTTCAGGCGTTGCTCAATGGCGTAGGGGCGCATATCGAAGATCGTTTCGATTTTTCGGGCAATTTCGCCGTCGTTCATGCTCACCTTGGCCGAGCCGTAGGTGTTCACATACAGACCGCAGGGCTTGGCCACACCAATGGCGTAGGACACCTGCACCAGCACCTGATCGCACAACCCAGCCGCCACTAAGTTCTTGGCAATGTGGCGCGTGGCATAAGCCGCCGAACGGTCTACCTTCGAGGGGTCTTTGCCAGAGAAAGCTCCACCGCCGTGCGCACCTTTGCCGCCGTAGGTATCCACAATGATCTTACGACCCGTCAGGCCGGTGTCGCCGTGAGGGCCACCGATTACGAACTTACCTGTGGGGTTGATGTAATACGTGATGTCGTCAGTAAATAGGGCCTGAAGTTCGGGTTTCAGGTCGGCTTTTACGCGGGGAATCACAATATTGATGATGTCTTCCCGGATTTTGGCCAGCATGACCTCGTCTTTATCGAAATCATCATGTTGGGTCGAAACCACAATCGTGTCGATCCGAACGGGCCGGTCATCATCCGAATACTCAATCGTCACCTGCGATTTGGCATCGGGGCGGAGATATGGAATCAGGTCGGAGTGGTTGTTGCGAATGTCCGACATTTCCTGCAAAATCTTGTGCGAGAGGTCGAGTGGCAGCGGCATGAAATTGTCCGTTTCGTTGGTGGCATAACCGAACATCATGCCCTGATCGCCCGCTCCCTGCGCGTTGGCCCGCGTCTCAAAATCATCGCTGTCCACCTTCCGGTCAACGCCTTGATTGATGTCGGCTGATTGGTCGTGGAGGGCCGAGAAAATGCCGCAGGAGTTAGCCTCGAACATATACTCGCTCTTGGTATAGCCAATCCGACGGATTACCTCACGGGTGATTTTCTGCACATCGAGGTAGGTTTCGGTTTTAATTTCACCGGCCAAAACGACCTGCCCGGTTGTCACGAGCGTTTCGCAGGCTACCTTACTCGACGGGTCGTAGGCTAAAAAATTGTCGATGAGAGCGTCCGAGATTTGGTCGGCCACTTTATCAGGATGTCCTTCCGAAACGGATTCGGAGGTAAACAGATAAGGCATAGTATCGGTTTGAACTTGGTTTCAAACCACAAAAGTACATTTTTATAGTTTGAAATCGGCAAGGACAATTTTAGGCTGACCAGACAAATTCATTGATGAGAGCGTTATTATGCCTGCCCCTCAATTTACCCAAATTCCTTAATCTGGAATAAACGTGAACTCCGGGTAGCCGTAGAGTTCGCTTTTTATGTTGGGTGTTGTGTCGGGGAACAGGGCCGTGGCGGTGTTTCGATAACAGGCGTTATAAATCAGAATACTGCCTTTGGTGAAGGGCATAAACTCGCCACCACCCGTTTTGTAGGCATACGCATATTTTTTGTTCGTCCCTCCTGATTGGCTGTTGACGCTGATGACGTATTTTTTGTTGGCCGTCAGTGCAAGCGATTCAATATCGTTCATGGTCAGTTTATCAGGTGCCGTTTGCTCGATGGTTTTCTGGCGCAGCACCTGCTTGGTATCGAAATCCCAGACAATGACCCGGTAACTCCTCGACACCTGGACAATCCATAACCGCGTCAACCTATATCTGATCCAGGCCATTCCCAACGAACACCTGACCGACGTTTCAACCTCGAAAGGGCGCATCGTGGACGAACAAATAGCCCATGTTCACAACGTTCGGCTGATGTGGCTGCAACAGGCCGCCCCCGATCTATTCGCCACCCTCACCAAACTCGAACGGGGCACACCCGTCTCTAAAACGGAGTTGCTGCAACACCTCTCCGACTCGTCTACAGCCATTGCCAGCCTGCTCGAACGGGATTTGAATGAGGGCCGAATCAAAGGTTTTAAGCCGCATCCGGTTGGTTTTTTGGGCTATTTGATTGCCCACGAGTCACACCACCGGGGCCAAATTGCCCTGA
>JAJAYX010000405.1 GCA_026785985.1 Rudanella sp.
CCACTGGCGGTATTGTTAAACCCCATTGCCGTTGCGGCTTACCCACGGGCGGTATTGCCATCCCCCATTGCCGTTGCGGCAAACCCACTGGCGGTATTGAATACACCCATTGCCGTTGAGTAGGTGCCACTGGCGGTATTGCCTATACCCATTGCCGTGGAAAATAGACCTGCCCGTTGGACTGCACCCGTCGTCAGATAGCCGCTCAACAAAGCTCCTTTCTGGACATCGAACTGGAAGGCATTGCCAAAAGCCGTAGCTGGGGTAGCGGGGCTGTCCGACACTGTCACAGCCCGCCACCGCAACCGGAAACCCCGCCCAACCGTGGCGTTGCTGTTGGCCGTAAACCGCACGTTAAAGAACCCATCTGCTACAAGAAATGGCGCGGGCAGCGTCGCGCCTGAGAAGGTCAGCAAAGCCCCGTTAACATCGGTAATGGTAATCAGATCGCCACCAACTTCAGTATCGAGGTCTTCAAATACAATTTCAACGCCTGTAACACCGCTCACAAAAACGCTTTGCGTGCAGGTTAAACTGGCGGGGTAGTTGCTGTCTCCACCGGGGTCTTTCAGGATGCCGGCCTGGGCTGTCAGAGTGGGGGGAGATGCCGCGCAACTCAGGGTGTTGACACTGGCGTTGGGGTCGGCGGTGGTGAAGGTGTATTTCTGCTGCACCAGCAGGCCGTTGCGGGTATAGATTTCAAAGTCCTGCCGGGGCGTAACACCCGCCGGGGAGTTGAAGCCGATTTGGGCGTGGGCGGCTGGTAACAGAGCCAGCAGCAGCAGGAGGTAGAAGCAGTATTTCATACGAAAAGTGTACAGGGTTGCTACTCTGTAAAGCTACGGCTAAATACAGGGGGGCTGTGACCGTTTAGTAAAAACAGATTGGTTCGGCCCGCTTTTTGCCCGTTCTTTTTCCATAACAAGCCTGTGTCGTACAACGTTATACCAATGGAGGCACTTCATCACTACACACGCCTAAACCAACAGACAACATGGTCACTGAATTTATTGATAATCAGGAACTCATTACCCAATCGGTGCGGGATTTTGCCCGGCAACATATAAAGCCTCACGTGCGGGAATGGGATGAGGCGCAGTTTTTTCCGGTTGATATTTTTCGCCAGCTTGGCGACCTCGGTGTAATGGGAATGCTGGTGCCTGAGCAATATGGCGGGTCGGGCCTTAACTACCGCGCCTACGTTTCGGCGATTGTTGAACTGTCGCGGGTGTGCGGGGGCGTTGGGTTGTCGATGGCGGCTCATAACTCACTCTGTGCCAATCATATTCTGATGTTCGGTAACGAAGACCAGAAGCAGCAGTACCTGCCCCGGCTCGCATCGGGCGAGTGGATTGGAGCCTGGGGACTAACGGAACCTAACACCGGCTCCGACGCAGGAAATATGCGTACTACTGCGGTTGAGAATGCATCGGGTGACTGGCTGTTGAACGGGTCGAAAAACTTTATCACGCATGGAATCAGCGGCAATGTGGCAGTGGTGATTGCCCGAACGGGGGAACCCAATATGCCCCATAATGCCACTGCTTTTGTGGTGGAACGAGGGACACCGGGTTTTTCGGGGGGCAAAAAAGAAGATAAACTAGGGATGCGTGCCTCCGAAACGGCCGAAATGATCTTCGACAATTGCTGCATTCCCGACAGCCAACGTCTGGGTGCCGTTGGCGAGGGGTTCGTGCAGTCGCTGAAGGTGCTGGATGGCGGACGAATTTCTATTGCGGCTCTGAGTCTGGGGATTGCTTATGGGGCCTACGATGCGGCCCTGCAATACGCCAAAGAGCGGCATCAGTTTGGGCAACCTATTGCCAATTTTCAGGCAATAGGCTTTAAACTGGCCGATTTAGCCACTCAGATTGAAGCGGCCAAACTCCTGACGTACCAAGCTGCCGATATGAAAGACGCGAAAAAGAACACAACCCTGGAATCCGCAATGGCCAAATTATTTGCTTCGGAAGCGGCTGTGCATGTAGCGAACGAAGCCGTTCAGATTTTTGGCGGCTATGGCTACATTAAAGATTTTCCGGTCGAGAAATTCTACCGTGATGCCAAACTCTGTACCATTGGTGAAGGCACCAGCGAGATTCAGAAGCTAGTGATCTCGCGGCAGATTTTGAAATGATTTTTTAGACACAGAAGACCGCAGAGACGCACGGAGTTACGCAGAGGATTCCATTCACGTTTCTCTGTGTAACTCCGTGTCTAAATCTTTATAGCCCTGCCAGGAACGCCATCGTGTCCACCCCGTCGGCGTAGTCGCTTAAGCCGGGGTGTTGGGTTTGCCCAAATGGAACGCTGCCCGGATACCAGCCATTGGCCGAGGCAACCACCTGAATTTTACTGGCCTGACGGGTTAAAATATCTCTGGCTTGGTCTAAATCGCGATAGGTTTGGTAATGCACCACCGAAATGGGCGAAACAAGACCTTCGCTTTCCGTCAGCATCAGGTAGCCATTGTCGTAATGGTGCATGCGGTTCACCAAATAAATGGACTTGTTATAGTCGTAATTATTGATCCACTTGCTCAGGTTTTTGTAGGTGGGGGCAAGAGGATCGAGTGTCTGGAGCAGGGGTATAAAATCGTAGCCTTCAGGAACGAGCAGGCTGGAAATAGTACGACAACCAAGTCCAAAATAAGACAGTACATCTTCGCCTAGTTTAGCAAACTCTTCAGGCCCTTCTCCGCCCATCAGCAAACCAACCGAAGTCCGGTTTCGACGGATGATATGGGGGCGTTTAGCAAAGTAATACTCAAAATAGCGAGCCGTATTGTCGCTGCCGGTGGCAATGAAGGCATCGGCAGCGTTGAGCCGTTCGGCCAGTGTAATGCGTTCCCCAAAAGCCGGGTTAATGTCAGTGATTTTTTGTATTAAATATTGGATTAATACTAAATCATGGCTACTTGTTTTGGCCAGCAGTTTGTGGCCGCTGATGAGCACGCACAACAAATCGTGGAATCCAACCGCCGGGATATTGCCCGCCATCGCTACGCCAATCGTTTTAGGTTCGCTCGGTTCGGGCTTGTACCTTGCCAGCCAGGCCGTTAAATGTTCGGCCGTGAGCATATCACTGGCAATAGCCGAGAGTGCCTTTGTTGTATTTTCCGGGGTGAACCAGTTGTTGTAATAATTGGCCCGATAGCTTATTTCGTCGCGTTCCGGGGCCGATTCGGGCGAACGGAGGTAGTTGCCCAGGGTAATGAAAGTATGCAGTCGTTCGGATTGTTGCATGGTCAGAAAACCAGAGCCAGATTCGATTAGATTTGAATGGGCACCCTGCTTTGATGGGTGAATGGCCTGCTGAATCAACCCGTAAATTTAAATATTAGTTTGGCCCAAAACTTTAAATAATTATATTTGTTGTTCAATTGTCTGACACGATTTTTTTTTACGATTTAAACTTGTACCGCTCATGGCAATCATGATCACCGACGAGTGCATCAATTGTGGTGCCTGCGAACCCGAATGCCCAAACACTGCCATTTATGAAGGAGGGGTGGAGTGGACGTGGGGAGGTGGAACCGAACTTTCGGAAGTTGACTTTGGCGACGGAACCCTGGTGAGCGGTAAAGCTCCTCAGACTCCTGTCTCAAACGAGTTCTATTATATAGTTTCCGATAAATGCACCGAATGCATGGGCTTTCATGAAGAGCCACAGTGTGCGGCTGTTTGCCCTGTCGATTGCTGTGTTCCCGATCCCGAACATGAGGAAGACGGGGATACTTTACTGGCCAAAAAAGCGTGGTTACACGCCGAAGCATAGGTCTACTTAATTTTGCGTTATTCCAAGAGTCAGCCCAATTGGGTTGACTCTTTTTTTTGCCGTTTTTTCACTAATTTGCCCATTTGTTTATGTTAGTTTTTTAACTAGTTACAAAATATTTTTTATTTTTATTGTATATGTGGTTGTAAAGTAGGGGACTTCTAACAAAATTATAAGAAAAATGC
>JAJAYX010000406.1 GCA_026785985.1 Rudanella sp.
GCTATTGTCCATACGTCTCCTCATGCCAATTGGCAGGCGTTTTATAATCAACGCAAGCGCTGGGCGAGCAAATGGCGGGCCTACGATAGCTGGCACCCCTCGGCTCTGGCTGTTTTTGTGTTCGTAAGCAACATGGCCCCGGTTTTTTCCGTAATAGGGTTACTGGCAGGTGTCATTTCCCAGCCGATAGTCCTGCTGATTATTGGTTTGAAAACCGTACCGGAGTTACTATTTTTACGCGCCGTACTTCGGTTTTTACGAAAAAATCGGGCAGTCCGGTGGATACCCATCACCCAACTCGTTTATCCATTTTATGTCCTCTTTTTCGGCCTTGCCGCACAAAAAAAGGGGTTTGTGTGGAAAGGGCGGGATTTAAACTAATGTTTCTACATAAATCCAACTTTCTGCTTCGCTCGGTTTATCCCGAATTTCTGTGGCGCATAGACGACTCGGAGCCGGTGATCTATTTGACATTCGACGATGGGCCGATTCCCAATGTGACGGAGTTTGTGCTGGAACAGTTGGATAAGTTTGCGGCTCAGGCTACGTTTTTTTGCATTGGCGATAACGTTCGCAAGCACCGCGATGTGTATTGTCAAGTCATCGAAGCAGGGCATTTGCTTGGCAATCACACCTTTAACCACCTGAACGGCTGGAAAACTGACAATGCTGATTATCTGGCCAACATCGACCTGTGCCAACGGCAGTTAGGTATCGAAACAGCCCTGTTTCGGCCACCCTATGGTCGCATCAAAAAGAGTCAGGCAACCGATGTTTTGGCTAATTATTCGGTGGTGATGTGGGATGTACTGTCAGGCGATTTCGATCCCTCGCTGGCACCGGAAGGGTGCCTTCGGAAAACGCTGCAATACACCGAACCGGGATCCATTGTGGTGTTTCACGACAGCATCAAAGCGTTTCCAAATATGCGTTACGCGCTGCCCCGGCTGCTACGGTATTATGCCATGCGGGGCTACGAGTTCCGGGCATTGCCCCAGCCTGTTTTGTCGGCGTATGTATGAGTTCGCCCCCACCAACCTGCCCACGGTTTCGATTCTGATTGCGGCCCGC
Organism: Rudanella sp.; assembly: GCA_026785985.1. Classification (GTDB taxonomy): domain Bacteria; phylum Bacteroidota; class Bacteroidia; order Cytophagales; family Spirosomataceae; genus Rudanella. Next base: position 1,072 of record JAJAYX010000406.1, read on the forward strand.
AATGAGGAACACACCATTCTCGATTGCCTGCGGGCCATCGATCACCTCGATTATCCCAAAAATCAGCTCCAGATTCTGGTTGGAAATGACCACTCCACTGACCTGACCGCCGACGTTGTCGATGCATTTATTCAGGATAAGCCAACCTACCGGCTACTTACGATTACTGAAACACTGCCCAACCTGAACGGTAAAGCCAACGTGCTGGCGCAACTGGCGCACCACGCCACCGGCTCGTTCCTGTTCACCACTGATGCCGATGCACGGGTATCGCCCACCTGGCTCCGGGCCATGATTAGCCAGTTTCGGCCCAAAAAAACGGGTAAAACGATCGGTGTGGTTAGTGGATGCACGACCATTTTGGGCGAGTCGGTTTGGGCGCGGGTACAGGCGGTGGAGTGTGTGCTGGTGTTCAAACTTATTGCCTTTGCCGCCGATCTGGGTATTCCGCTCACGGGCGTTGGCAACAACATGGCCCTTCGCAGGGAGGCTTATGAGCAGGTAGGAGGCTTTGAAAACCAACCCCTTAGCGTGGTTGAAGACTACACCATTTTCCAGGCTATCGTGAAAAAAGGCTATGGCTTTGGGCATCAGCTCGACCCCGATACGATGGTAGGGATGCTGCCCCCACCCACCGTTGGGGCCTATCTGCAACAACGCAAACGCTGGATGCGCGGGGTGTTTGACCTGCCATTGCCCCTGTTGCTCTCCGCCCTGATTCACTATTTACTGGGACCATTGCTGCTGGTGCTGGCATTCTGGATGCCGGGCCTTGCACTCGGTTTATATACCGCCAAAGTGCTTGGGCAAACACTTCTTTTGTGGAGCACGTTACACCAGTTACGGCAAACATACCTTTGGGTCAGTACGTTGCTGTATGAACCGTATCAAACTGTTTTCGGCTTGCTGGCTTTCGTCTATTACTGGCTACCAACGGGGGTAGTCTGGAAAGGAAGGCATTATTGACATGCTCCGTCGCGCTCAACATATCGTCCTCAGTATCCAGTACTTCCTGATCTATTCGTGGGCGGTACTTCGGCATGTGCTCATGCACGTGCTGATGTTGCTGGTGGGGTATCTGATTCTGACGGGTGGCCCACAGGTCGACGATATTTTCCGGTCGCTGAACGCCAGCGAACCCAATATTTTCACGAACCGGCATTTTCGGGTGGCTTCGCTCTACACCGTTTTGTGGGGACTGAGTATCTGGTTTTGTGGCCGAATTCTGCTGACATTAGCCGACGTGCGCGGCCCAAAATTGCTTGATTCATTCCGACGGTTCCCCCAACAGGAGTCGGAACGGGAACGCGAACGACTGACAGTATATATTCAGCGGATTCCCAGACTGTTAGGCATCATGCCGCCCGTGTTGCTGGCGTTGGCCTGCCTGAATGCCGAAAATACCAACCCGTTCTATGTGTTCTGGTTCCTGCTGCTGGGGCTTGGCATGGGGTTGTGGTTTATGTTCCACAGGTTTGTACTCCGAAAATTGTTTCCTGCCATCCGGTTCGACCCGCACCTGTATTTCCCCGACCGACGACATTGGCACACCGTCTGGATCACCTCGAATGCCACCACCCGCCTGATCTATGCCTTCCTGATTGGTAACTGGCTGCTCTGGCTTTTCTTTATTTTTGTGCCTGCCGACTGGATGATCTACCGGAAACTGGGACCCTTGGGGGTTATCCTGACGGGTTTCGTCTGGTTCACCCCGTTTGTATCACTACTATCGTTCTGGAACAGTCCTACCCGACCCGTATTGTTGCTAACGCTGCTTTGGATCGTGTTTTGCAGCTTTTTCAACGACCACACCCTGCTCCGGTTCTCCGACAGTAGTCCCAGCAAAATCGTGGATGCCCGCCCCGGTGTGGCCAGTCATTTCGAGCAGTGGTTGGGCGTGCGGCCATCGTGGCCTACCGACACCATGCCCGTGTTTATTGTGGCTACGGAAGGGGGCGGCATTCGGAGTCTTAACTGGACAGCGGGCGTGCTCCACAAACTCGACTCCATTTTTCCGGCCTTTCGCAACCAGACATTCGCTATCAGTGGCGTATCGGGCGGAGGGGCTGGAGCTGCGTTGTATGCCGCTCTTCAATACGATATTCGGGCCGATCAAAAAGGGGCTTCGCTCGTGTCACCTGTTCGGTTCTCATCAGAAACCCAGCCAGGCATTAACGGGTTTCGACAGGCGTTCGGAGATGATTTTTTATCGCCCTTACTTGGCCCCCTTTTTTTCCACGAAACCCTGCAACGGATGGTGCCGTTTGCCGTGCAGCAACTGAACCGCAGCAACTGGCTCGAAGATGCCTGGAGTTTGTCGTATCGGCAACGCCTGCACCGCAACACGCTCGAACAGCCTTTTCTGACCCTGTTTCAGGCCGATCCGCTCCGTACACCAAGCCTGTTTTTGAACAGTGTACTCACCGAAAGCGGGCAAAAAGCCATTCTGAGCAATCTCCGAATCGACAATGAGTTTTTCCACGATGTCATTGATATTTATGACATTACCCGGCGCGACTTGCCCATTAAAACGGCGGCTTCCGTCACGGCCCGGTTTCCCTGGCTCACGGGTGGGGGGCTGCTTACACGCCCCAACGGGCGGGCATTTGGGCATGTGGTAGATGGAGGGTACTGGGACAACACGGGTCTGGAAACGGCCATGTCGGTGCTGGCCAGTATTGCGCCCGTTATTGAGCAGCTAAACCGGCGACCCAATGCACCGTTTCAGGTGGTGCCCGTGGTGCTATATCTGCAAAACTCGATGCTCGACGATGCCGTTCGCGTGTCCAATACGTTCATCGACGTCAGTATGCCCATTGAAGCGTCGATGAATGCCAACGAACGGAAATCGGCCTATGTGGCCAGCCTGACCCGAAACACGCTGCGGAACTACACCCCCCGAACGCGCTTTTACCAGATTTCGCTCGACCGCCAAACGGGGATTCCATTGCCCCTCGGCTGGTATTTGTCCGATGATGCCCAACACGACCTCTGGCGAAAAATAGACGCACTGCCCCAGGATCAGGCGGGTGTTTTGCGAACCCTGAGCCAGTATTTTTAATCAGCCTGCACCTCCATTCGGTAGCCAACGCCATGCACCGCAACGATTTTAATGAGCGGGTCGTTTTGCAGCAGTTTTCGGAGCCTTGACACGAACACATCAACACTCCGACCGACCGTCACGCCTTCGTCGGCCCACACTAAGTTCAGAATCCGGTCGCGCTCCATCACCTCGTTGGCGTGGCTCACCAGCACCCGCAAAAGTTTGGTTTCCCGATAGGTCAGGTTGCGGGTCTCCTCACCAACCGTGAGGGTCTGGTTGCTCACATCCAGCCCCGAACGCCCAAAACGGAGCCGGTTGGTGTCTTCCGGGACGGAATCGGGTTGGGCCTGGATTTCGGGGGTAATTGGGGCTTCTGGTGGGTGTGAGGTTTTCGTTTCCCGTCGCCATACCAACACCAAAAACCCTGTCAACAGCCCGCCGAGGGCCAGAAATGGCCAGTAGGGGTCGGGTTTGGAAACCGGAATTGGCGTATCAAACGTGACTTGCAGCACGTAGCAACCAGCCGTCATGGAGCGGCCTCCACAGGCAACAGGGTCCTTCTCAGCGTCCTTACCCAGAAGGTCGGCCACGTTGTACCCCAACTGCAACTGCCTGGTAGCACAATCCAGCACGGCCACATCATAGCCGCCCACAATTCGATGTACGGCAAAGGATTGACTCAGCAGACGGGGCAGTTTATCGTAATCGAACGAGCGGGCCAACTGAAGGCGAAACGTGCGGGGATCGGATTGTTGCACCGCCGGAATCCGCGACGCTGAATCGCCAGCCGCCCGGAGCAGGTGGTGCGCCGTTCGGCGAAGTGCCAAATTGATTTTTTCGGAACGACGCGCATCATCCGTTTGCACCGGAGAGCTGATCCATTGGACAAACAGCACCAC